>NZ_WAKW01000033.1 GCF_015523155.1 Methanothermococcus sp. | reverse complement strand
CATTGATGGATGGAAATCGTTTTTTAATTTTTTAAGGAGGTTATGGTGTCATAGTTAAAATCAGACCATTGATGGATGGAAATTTCTAAAATCATTTTTCCATTTTGTTCAACAATATTCAGTTAAAATCAGACCATTGATGGATGGAAATCTTTTTATCTTATTCATATATGCGGAAAGATTTTAATTGTGTTAAAATCAGACCATTGATGGATGGAAATGTTTATCAATACCTTTAAATATCTATTTTTGCAACATACTAATGTGGATGATGAGAGTTACCCCCACTGACTGAATAAATATTTTTATTCAGGATGACGACATCAGCACTGTCTGACACAGCTACCATTTATTAAGATTATTTTAAATATATTTTTCCTATGGAATCTAAATTATGTGATTTATGTGATACTATGCTTTATATCGTTGGAATAGGGCCGGGCAATAAAGATTTTTTTACAGAAGAGGCAGAGACCATTTTAAACAATGTCGATTTAATTGTCTGCTATAAAGGTTATAAGAAATTTATAAAACGATTTAACAAGCCAATTTACACATCTGGAATGAAAAAAGAAATTGACAGAACAAACTACGCCCTAAATGAAGCAAAAGATAAAGATGTCGCACTTGTATCAAGTGGAGATGCTACAATCTACGGTATGGCATCCCTTGCCTATGAGCTCAGTGAAAAAAACAATGTCGATGTTCCTATAAAAGTAATAAGTGGTTTAACATCTGCAAGCATATGCTCGGCAATATTGGGAGCCCCGCTAAATCATGATTTTTGTGTAATTAGTTTAAGTGATTTGCTCACACCATTGGATGTCATATTAAATAGGGTTAAATGTGCATTGGAAGGAGATTTTGTTATCGCAGTATATAATCCATTAAGTAAATCAAGAAAAGAACCATTTTTAAAGACTCTGAATATTATCAAAAATTATGCTGAAAAACGAAAAATAAATTATGTTATTGGAATCGTCAAAAATGCTGGAAGAGATTCAGAAGAATATAAAATAACCACAATAAACGATTTAATGGATAATTTAGATGAATATATGAAATATATTGATATGAATACAACCTTAATAGTTGGAAACTCAAACACAAAAATAGTAGATAATAAAATGATTACTCCAAGGGGTTATTTGAATAAATATTTGAAAAAATAAAAAAATACATTATATATTATTTTTATTAATATTAATTTTTAGAATAATCGATGTAATTAATTAAATCTATTTTTTTAATCATATTCCAGCTATTTTCATCAATATATGTACTTCTTCATTTGAAAATGTGTATATATAGTTGTTAATATATAAAGACCTTAAAACGTTTGATTTATGCTTATCGTCTTTTTTCATTGTTATTTTATCATCTTCTATTTTGAACATATAAGCATGAGCTCCCACAGGTAAAATCACTATGCCATTATCTTCATCCCATAAAAACGCATGATGGTTATATAGTGCTTCTGACCAATATTCAGGAAGTTTGTATTTATCCAACTCTTTTGGACTATTGTAATCGCTCATATCAAATAGTGAGATTTTTAATTTTCTATCATCGTCCTTTCCTATGCCTATAAATTTATTATTTCCTATTGGATGTAAATATGTTGAATATCCTGGAATTTTCAATTTTCCAAGGTGTTTTGGATTTTCAGGGTCTTTCAAATCTATCACAAGTAAAGGGTCAGTTTTTCTATATGTGATAACATAAGCAGTATCTCCCATAAATCTAACGGCGTATATTCGCTCTCCTTTTTCAAGATTAGTAAGTTTTCCTTTTATATTTAGTTCATCATCAAGAATATATAAATTATTGGTAGTTCTATCCCTAAATTTCCAATAATTTCCTATTGTTGTAGCAACTCTTAAATTGTTATTATATTCGTCCATTGCAAATTGGTTTATCAATCTTCCGGGAACGCTCCCACTTTTAACTTCAAATGTGTTTATATTTATCTTCATTATCCCCAGTTTTTTCCAGCTCTTCCCAATGTTCTTCAAGATATATTTCATAGTCTTTATTTATTTCATTCATTAGGTTCATTCTCTCTTCACTTGGAAGGGTTTTAAAATATCCTTCCAATAGTGTTCTAATTTCAACATATTTTGCTTCATCACCAAGAGCTCAGAGCTCAGAACTTTATCAATTAAATTGGCAGTGGTATCTGGGAAGTATTTATTTGAATTTTCCTTTAAGAAGTTGATAAATAGTTTATTTTCATTGGGCATTAGATGGTATGTGAAATAGATATTATTTCTTGACATATATATTGTGGTATTATAAGTGCCTGATGTGGCAATTGCATTATTTATTTTTCTTCCGCTGTTTATGTGATGATATTATATATGTTCTGTCAAAATTACCCGATACAGTGTTTGGGACTATTGGAATGTAATATTTATTATAATTTATTTTTACATCATTCCAAATGATTGGACAGACTATATAATCAAATTTTGATACAATTAAATACAACTTTCCATTATAAACCCTTGAATCCACATAAGAACCATTTAAATCTTTTTCCCATTTTAATATTGGATTTTTTGGATTTGATACATTGTAGTTTAATATTTTGTCATTGCCATAGTCAATTATTATTAAATTATCATTGTATAGGTAAAGGGTGCCTCCTTCTGAAATCTTATTGATGACTTTTGCAGATTCTGGTGGAAGGGCATCTATTATATATGTTGCCATAATTCCGTAGGATGAGGATATTTTGGGTCGAATTTTACAATATGATCTTCCCGGTGGTGTGAAATAAATATAATTCCCATCAGTTTTTACTATGTCTGCTTCATCTATGCCTTTTACCTGCACATTGGTTTCAGAATATCTTTCTACACCATATGAGTCTGTGGAAATAGCCGATTCTGAGACGGGTAAATCTGAACCTTTTGCTACTCCTCTTGATGCAGTATTGAATCCACCAAGTATATTGTAGTATTCATAACTATGGGCTGTTGATTTACTAACAAATTCCTTAAATGTCGCCTCGTCTGCTGGAACTACCTTAAATTCATTTATCTTATTTATCGTATTTCCGTTATCTTTACTATTGTCTATACATCCACAAAATGCTACTAAATATACAAATATACTAATTAAAACAAGAGCTCCCCTTATAATATCACCAAAAATATTTATCGTTTTTAACAATCTAAAAGTTGCCACCTTCCCATATAATATATTATATATTATTAACAACATATGGCATATTGCATATTATAATTTTATTTAATTATGTGTATTTATATCTATCATTAGGTGAGATTATGAAAATGGTTAAAGTATGTTCTCCCGGGACTTCTGCAAATTTAGGACCCGGTTATGATGTTTTTGGGTTAGCACTTTATGAACCCTACGACACCATCACAATTATGAAAACAGATGATGATGAGAAAATAACCATATCTATGGAAGGAGAGAAATGCGAGGAAATACCCACAGATGTGGATAAAAACACGGCTGGAGTTGTAGCTAAAAAAATGATGGAAGATTTCAATATATCCGATAATATTCACATACATATTGAAAAGGGCATAAAGCCGGGAAGTGGATTGGGAAGTAGTTCTGCATCCTGTGCAGGTGTTGCTGTGGCAATGAATGAATTGTTTGATTTAAAACTTTCAAAATTAGAGATCACCAAATACGCATCATTAGGTGAAGCTGTTGCCGCAGGAGTTCCACATGCAGACAATGTTGCACCTGCAATATTTGGTGGATTCACAATGGTTGTTAATTACGAACCATTGGAAGTGCTCCACACCCATGTGGAATTTGAAGTGCTCGTAGCTCTTCCAAACATACAAATATCCACAAAAGAAGCTAGGGAAATTGTTCCAAAAAATATTCCTATAAAAGACATGGTAAATAATGTAGGAAAAGCATGTGGAATGGTTTATGCACTTCATACCAATAACATAGAGCTCTTTGGAAAATACATGATGCAGGATGCTGTGGTTGAACCATGTAGGGCTTCATTAATAGATGGATACTCAGAAATTAAAGAAAAGGTAAAAGATTTGGTGTATGGAATTACAATAAGTGGTTCAGGACCTGCAATAATATCATTGCCTAAAAAAGAGCATGTTTTGGAAGTTAAAAAAATATTTAAAGAAACATGGGATTGCCCAATATACTACACAAAATTAGGTCCTGGGGCTTATGTATTGGAATCCAAATAATTTCCTAAATTAATTTTTATTCATTTTTTAGTTATTCTCTTTTTTTATCCCTTTTTATTTATTTTCACTTTTTATTATATTTTTTATATATTTTATTTTATTTATTTTTTTATAGCATGCCCAAATACTTATGCATCTGTGAAGTGCAAATTACATTGTCATTTAGGTGAGCTCCGCATAATTCCATAATATCCAATAACTTCTTTTGAGTCGGTGTGGTGTTTATATTTAAACATGAGCTCACTGGCTGTATGCATAACATAATATCCCCAATATCTGATAAATCCTTTGCAATATCCCCTATAACCGCTGGATTTGTATTCTCCATAATTACTATCTTTGCATATACATTAGAACCTAAATCATATAGTTTTTTTATAGATTTTAATTCGTTTTTATAAAGTTTTTTGTACTCTTCAATTTTCATATCATTAAAATGTTCTGGAAGCTTTATATCTATTGAAGCATAATCAAAAAAACTTATTCTATCGGGATACATGCCGTTGCTTTCCAGATGAGTTTTATAACCTAAATCGTGAAGAATTTCAGAATATTTTTTTATTTCATTGGAATATAATAAAGGCTCCCCTCCTGTAAATGATACTGCAAACAAATCAGGGGTTTTTAATTTACCTACCACATCAATTAATTTATCTTCTATATCAGGATATTCTTTAAACTCTCTACTTCCGGGAATTTCTTCAACCCTGCATGGAATATCATCCTTTACATATTCATCGCAGTATATACAGTTCAGAGGACATCCTTTAAATCTAACAAAAATATATCTTCTTCCAATAAACTTTCCTTCTCCCATAATAGATGAAAATACCTCACTAATCAAAAAATCACCACTTCTATTTTAGTTTTTTATATATTATGTATTATCGTTTTAAATAATAAACAATAGATAGGTTTATATACTATAAAACTAAGTTATAATTAACCATAAATATGGTGAATAAATAAATATATCTCTAACTTAGGTGAATAAAATGGTTTTTGGCGAATACAGAAATGAAAGACATGTTCCTGTTGTTGAAGGAAAAGAATATGATGTAACAATTGAAGATGTAGGAAGAGGGGGTGATGGAATAGCAAGAATCGAAGGATTCGTTATATTCGTCCCCAACACTACAAAAGGAGAAACACTCACAGTTAAAATTACATCAGTAAAACAAAAATTTGCTTTTGCTGAAAGATTATAATTATTTTTCTATTTTTTATTTTTTAATATCTTTAATTTGTAAATATAGATTAATAAATATCTAAATATTAAATAAAATAAATTAAAAAAATAAAGGCATCAGTTTTTTAAGTTTTCTCATCATAATCAGCCGGGGATAACATCATCATCTGCCTTTTTAAAAAATATTTTTAATTTGGAATGTAGTTATCGAGAATATTTAGTATATCCTTTATCAATTTTCTTTCATTAATTGGATCGAGTTCTACATTGGAACTAAAAATAACATACAACACTATACCGTTTTTAATAATAGAATGTATGGTCTTATAGCCCTCTTCACTTTTAATACTTACTTTTAACAGATTGCTATTTATTGATTTGTTGACTTTTTGAAATAATGCACTGTATTGTGCAGAGTCCTCATCAGGGTTTTTAAGCGTAGATATAACTGGTAATCCTTCCTCATTCGCTATGGTTATATCTAATACATTATTTTCAAAAGCTATTTCAAGTAAATCATATTTATCAGATAATTTTTTATCATTGGATTTTAGGGTATGTTTTTTTAGTTCAAGCAACCCTTCTATAATCTCGTTTTCAAGTTCTTCTTTTTCTTTTTCTTTCAATTTAATTTTTTGTTGAACATATATTTTCCATACCACAGTTGTAATTGAAAACCCTAAAATCAACATTATAATAAATATGTATATAAGCTCCATAAAAACACCTATACTAACTCAACAGATACCTTTGAATCTAGATTTATAACATAGTTGTTTAATATATTATATATATTATCTTTTATATATTGTAGGTTTAATTCCTTTTTTACAATTCCAAATATCTTTTTAGGTTTTAATTTTATCGTGCAATTACAAACATATCTATTGTTATACTCCACTGAAATATCAATTGAATATTCTTGAATATCATTTTGATTTTTTAAGAATTCTGAAATTTTTTCCGTTAATTCATCTTTTATATTATCCAATTCATAACTCTCAGGAATCATGGTATTTTTAATGAGGTTATCTATCATATCATCATTTGGTGCCTTTATCCCTAGTTTTTTTAGAAGTTCTTCTTTATTTAATGGTTCATCGTTTTCATTGTTTTCTTCTTTTTCGCCCATGGTGAAGAGCATTTCTTTTTTCTTATACAAGTCAGATATAAACTCATCTAAATTCTCTGTATTGGGCTCACTTTTACTTCCTTCATGTTCTAAATTCCCTTTTTTTAGCCTAATCTGTGGGTAATATTCTGTTAATATATCTATCTTTTCAATATTGTATTCGTATATATCTATAATTGCATCTGAATCATTTAGGAGTTCTTTAACAAATTTACATGCGTCATTTCCGAATAATACTCCATTATTATCCTCATAAGCAGCTAAAATAGGTTCTTTATTACAATATACAACATAACCTCTTTTAAATCCACTACCGTCTTTTTTAAACACATCCAATAGCCTATAATTTTCCAAATATTCTTTATAATCTCCACTTGTTCCCATTTTTAAGGGCTTTCCACTGGGAATATCCAATATTATTTTTTGATATTTGCATGAGGATTGACTTTCGAGTATCTTTTCTTTTTCTTTTTCATGTGCTTTTGATTCAGATTTATCTAAAAACATCTCTTTAAATAAATCTTTCATTAGTTTTAATTTGCTTTCATCATACTGATACAACTCCACAATACTCTTATTTTTTTTCATTTCCTCAATATAATCGACAGCTTTTTTTCCAAAAACTTCATTGTTGTTGTATATATAATAATATCCCACAGGTAAATTATTTTCTAAAAAGATATACCCCTCTTCAAAACCATTATCTTTCTTTATAGTTAATCTTAAATATCCATTGAAATCCTGTAAATTTTTGATTAGTTCTTCAAAATCCTCGCCTGTTTTCAAAAATTTTCCTTCTACAATTTTAGCGCCCATAATCTTACCTTAAAAAATTTATATATATATTAATAATATGAATAATTTATTTAAAATATTTATGTGTTTTGAAATATAAAATATTTTATTTTCAAAATTTAATTTTCCATAGAAATATATACATTCATAAGTTTTCATTGCCAAAATTTATATATATAAATATAGAAAATAATATATCTTATTAGAACATAAAATAATTAATTAAATTTTTTTCTCATAAATATTTAAATATTCTTTAAGTATAAATGGAAAATCCTTTGCCTTAACAAATCTTAACCCAAGACGCTGGGCCCATTTTTCAATGCCTTCATCACTTGCAACCACTGCGGCGTCGAGCTCCTTTGCAAGCAATAATACATCTAAATCTGGTGCACTATCTAGAGTTCCAGTTCTAAGTGCAGTTCTATATTTATTCCTAAATGAATTTACAGTTTTTGATAACACATCATCTATCAATGCCTTTTTATCTTTTTCTTCATCTTGTGAAAGCATATAAGCCTCTGATGCTGTTTCATACATTGCATTTTCACTTATTCTCATACCTTTATTTATTCTCTCTCTTAAATCCCTTATATACTCATAAAGTATCTCTGCTGGAAGTTTTATTTCATATCTATTTGGTGTTTTCTTTACAAGCCATGTATCAACTTTAATTAAAACTTCCTCAGGGCATCCTTCCCTTTTTAAGAATCCAACAAGCTCATTATATACACTAGGATATGGAATATGACATGAGATATCCAACTGAACTCTGGATTCTGCTATTAAATTAAGTATTTTTTCGGCTGATTCAGAAATTGTATTTACTCCAAGTGATTTCCTAATCTCACTATCTGTAATTGCCGTGGTATCCAAACAAAATCTTTGTTTTTGCAAATTTTTCCCTCCCTATATTTTTATATATATTTTTAATTAATTTCATCTATTTATTTTAGAATACTTTTATAAGTTATATTCTTTTAACAATATTTAATGTAGGTTTTTATTACTCAATTCTTTAATAATTTCCACACATTCAAAAATGGCTTTTTTTAAAATTTCTTCACCGAGTTTTTTATCAATTTTAACCCCATATTTTTCAACAATTTTTGCCTCTTTATCAATATATATGTTGTTCTCCCTAGCTTCTTTTAATCCAACCATGCCTATTTCAGGGTATTTATTAAAATCATGCTCTTTTAATTTATTTTCAGTATCGTCTGCTATTCCTATTACGCTTCCAACAGAGAGTTCTTCGGTTGCAGCGTGAGTAAATGTTATATTTTTTAATATTATTTTTACATCGTATTGATTTTCCAAATCATTTAATAAATTGGATATAATTATATTTCCACCATGACAATTTATTATTAAATATTTCCTAACACCAAGTTTTTTTCCCTCTTTTACAATGCATTTTATATATCTTATAACATCCTCAGGTTTGTTATGTATGCCATGCTTTACATAATTGTACTCAGTAGATGGCAGAACTACACCTAAAAATTTTGCACCAGTTATAATTGAAACATTTAAAGAGATATAGGAGGCTATTTTTGCATCTGTATCTATTGGTAAAACTGAACCATGATTCTCTAAAAAGGAACCTAATGCTATTATTCCAACCTCATGAACATTTTTATTTATTATATTTCCAGAATTTAACCTTAATTCCATAATATCACCAAATTTTAAAAAATTATATATCATATATGGAAAGAATAATTTAAAAAACGAATTTTATTTTAAATATTCTTTAATTTTTACCATTTTTTTCATAGGGTATTATCATTCATTTAATGTTAAATATTAGCATAATAATTTACAACAATATAATAT
>NZ_WAKW01000032.1 GCF_015523155.1 Methanothermococcus sp. | reverse complement strand
GTAGCGAAGTGGAGACCTAAAACTAACTTTTAAGTTTTCATCACTATTTTCAATACTAAATTAGAAAACCTTCGGTTTTTTGCTCGCTTACTTCGTAAGTGAAATAAAGAGGATTTATAACGAAAGGGGACTTCTTGCGGAATAAGTTAAACCTAACATATAATTCACTAATTCTAATTAATCCAATATCTCAAAATCCACGCCATGGCCGAATAAAAATAATATTACACTGGCGGGGACTTCTTTACTCTTACTATTATATGTTTTATCATTTATACTCAATAAATCTATTTTTTGGTTTATTTTTATAGTATAATATTCTTTATTGAATTTAGAAAATACTGCATGATTTAAGGGGTTAAAATATTCCAAGGAATTATATTTTATCTCTTTAACAATAAATCCCGTATATCCATGTAGAGAACCAATTACCCTTAAAAGTCTAATATCGTCTTCCATAACCTTTTCATCAAGTTCTAATCTATTTTTAGTATTTTCTATTATTGACAATATTTTATCCTTATTTTTCTTTTTATCAATTATAGATTTCCAGTTGCTGGTCTTTTCAAACTGTTTCACGCCTATTTTGTTTTTTTCAAACTGTTTTAATATTCTTTTACCCCATCCGCTTCCAACATAATTTAAATTTAAATTCTTTCCCAATATATACTCTATAAAATATCGCCTTTGATACCTATCCCAACGTTCTATGGTATTTTTTATTTCCTCATCTTGCGGTTTTAGGTAAATATGGTATCCCCTATTTCCACTATAAACTATTTTTAAATCATTTTTTGAAAGACCAAAATCAGGCATTAAAAATTCATCGATTAGTATAAATGTCTGATTTTTTGCTTCCTCTAAACAATATTTACAAATCCAACCATCATCCTTATGGGTGCATTTTTTTACCCTATGAACATCAATATCAAATGCCATCTCTCTTTTTAATATCTTTTTTTGAGAAGCACCGCCAATGGAATCCGGATGTTCCATATATGAAAGAGATTTATATAGATGAAATGGAGCGTTTTCCAAAACCCATTTTAAATATTCTTTTTCAGAATCGAAGGATATATTCCTATTATCTACCTTTTTTAAATATCCAAAACCTATTTCTTTATGCCGTATATCATCAGGAATTTCCAACCATTTTCTTTTAATAGCGTAAATAAAGTATTCTTTATAATGTTTTTTTACCTCATCCAATATTTTGTTTTTATTTTCATCCAATTGCTTCTCCTGTAGTTTATTCATCATATTATCAATAGTTTAACTTTTTTATATTTTTATTTTTTAACTAAAATATTTATCCCAATATACTGTTATATTTAATACCTCATGCTTAATTTAAGACTATTTTAAAACATTTAAATATTGGTTAAATATAAAATATAATATATGGATATGTTATAAATCAAATCTCTATATTAATTTTATCTTAAAATAATATTTTATTTTTGGTGGTAAAGTGATTGAAAATATTTATAAATTAGAGGACTGGAGGGCTCTAAAAATACCTCATACGGTAAAAATTGGAGATGAATCAGAACCAACAAAAACATTGGTAATTGAATTTAATAAAAATAGAAAGGTATTATCTACAAGAGAAGGATTTAAAACTGTTAAATATGTTGGAAATAACTCAATACCCGTTCCATTCTGGGATAAAGTCCATAACTATAAAGATTACGAAAAGCAGGTTTTGAAGAAAATAGTCATAGATAAAAAGGATATTGCACTGTTATCCACCGGGGCAAATATGGACAATCTTGCCGTTGCAAAAGAAGAATTTGATGAATTCTACACAATAGCATTTACAACTGCGGGAGCAAAATTTAATGCCATACGGTTGGGGGATGAAGAAGCCGATTACATCGAAAAAGACTTTAAAACATACAAAATCGTTAATGGAAAGTTGGTTGAAAAAGAAAAAGTTGGAACTGTTAATATCATACTTATAACAAATGCAGATTTAACAGATGGGGCAATGGCAAGGGCAATTATTACAATTACCGAAGCAAAAACAAACGCATTTCAGGAATTGAATATAAAAAGCACAAAATATCCAGAATTGCAGGCTACTGGAACAGGAACGGACAATATAATTGTTGTTAAAGGATTTGGGAAAAAGGCAGATTATACAGGAGGACATACAAAACTGGGAGAAATGATTGCAAAATGTGTTAAAAAAAGTGTAAAGGAAGCGCTGATAAAACAAGATGAATTAACCAACATCTAAAATATAAGTTATAAAAATGAATAAAATAGATTAATAAAATAGATTATATAGCTATAAATTTTCATTTAATTTTTTTAACTGCACAACAACAGGCACTGGATTGTGGAATGCCCTAGCGGTAAATGTTTTAATATCCTCTTCTTCCAAACTTTTTACAAATTCTTCGTTTATACTCTTGCCAAATACCAATGCCATAGTTTTTGAACCATAAACTGTTTTGTAGGTAATAATATAATTAACAGCTGCATCATTATGTGCAAAACCAATAATTATATCAACATCAAATTTATGCTTCAACCCTTCGTCTATATTTTGAAATCCTACGCCTTTCAAATAATATTTTTCAGGGTCTACCGTTTCAATCAATTTTAATGCAGCAGGATTTGCCGAAACAACCACTTCATGACCATTATTTTTTAGCATATTTAAAAGATATATAAATGAAGGAATTAAAACAGGAGGTTCTGGACACCCCAATATAACCATTATCTTCAAACTACCACCTTACCAAAATTTTAATTTAGACAGTGCCCCTTTTGTATTTTTTTTATTTTTTTTCTTTTCGCTTTTTATATATTCATTCAAAGGAATTTTTAAAACAAAGCTTCCATAGCATGGTTTTGTATATGGAAATATTATATACTCCCCCTTATAAGCTATTGGAATCGGTGGCTTACCAATTAACATAACACCTTCAATTATCTCTTCCCCAGCATCCAAATTTCTTATATTTTTATAATTACTTTTGATATACTCAGCACATTCCCTAAATGAGCCTTTGTGTAATATTTCATAATTATAATTATCAATACAAGCCATACTATCCCCTTTTTAAATAAATCTATTGCTAATTTATATATTTTATTGATATATTATATTTTGAACTATTTATGTTTTGACTATTAATTATGTAATCAATAATAAAATTTTTTGTGGGGTTATTTACAGAGCTCCGATTTTTAATATATATAACAATATTTGTTTTATTGGCATCATATTTCATACCTAAATATATTATCGGATAATCCGTATGGGTTCCATTGTATCCAGAATTCACAAGTGAAACCGCAGTTTTAGCCCCAATATCTATTTTATCCAGAGTCTTGTTTTTTTCATTAAAATTATTGTGTATAAAATAATAAATCGTAGCAGAAGACATTACAAGTATTGCTAAAAGCAATATTGAAAATTCCAAAGATATCTGAGCTCTTTTAGATAATAATTTCATACTACCCCACATGATTTATGTTATCATTGTAATAATATATATTATGTGGTTGTTAGTAATATATTTACCTATTTATTGCAAACCACTCCTTACACTAACTGCAACACCATAGTTAAACTCCATGAGCTCCTTTCCATTCAATATGGTTGTCCCATATGCAAGGAGCTCGTCATCTTCATTCACAACAAGCACCTCCTCATAGGGTCGGAGCTCCCTATCACAGTCAATTACAAACTTTGCATATACAGATTTTCCATCCCTTGCAAACTCTTGAACAGATTTATCCACAACAACCCTATAATTTGGGAATGGTATTTTTTTATGGAGAAGTTTTGCCCCTTCTTTTGCAGGTATGAGAAGGTTGTCGTTTGCCCTTAAAGTGAATAAAACTTCCTTTTTACCATCTATATTAATTAATACATTTCTTATTCGTCTTGTATTTTTACTTCGCTTTATGATAATATTTTGCAGGAGCTCATCATCAAGTATCTTAAAACCATATTGATATTGAAGCATTCTATCTATTCTTAAAGCATCCTTGCTTATTTTATCTTTATTTTGGTTGGAGTTATAATAACAGGTATAGTAGTTGTATGAATGTATATCCATTATTTTATCATTATACTGTCTTACAAACTCTTCTACGAATTTTTTATTATGTAATTTTTCATAATCATAGAGCTCAGGGATTTCATTTTGAGACAGTGGATATACTGTATCAATGTTTAACGGCACCAATCCAAATACATCATCTTTTATAAGAACATCCACATCGCTGTGCATATTATTTATATTTTCGCTGTACGGTCTGTTTATATCCTTTGATACTGTGGTGATAAATATTTTATCAAATTTTATCCTATTCAACCTTTTTTTATGCCTTAATACCTCAGGTCGAAACATGCTTTCGTATCCATTGTAGAAAAATGCAGATTTCTTTGTGATTGGGTCAAATTTCTCAATAAAGTCATTATATTTTAATGCCGTTCTGTATGCTTCCAATAGTTTTGGATGACATCTGCATCTTTCCTCTACGAGCTCCCATAGATTGCCCTCTTTAATGGCGTTTTTAATCCTATTAATCTCTTCAAAAGTTACATATAGGTTATGCTCTGCCAATAGTCTTATTCTATCTTTTTTATTCATCTTATAAAGTTCCTTTGGAGAGTATTCATTACAAACAGGGCATGAGCATGGGAATTTATCCAAATCTTTTAAATCCTCCAAATGAAGAGTCCCATCTTCTGTTAAATATCTATTATCCTTTGCATATAATGCATAAGCCGCACTATCAAACAAATCACATCCCAATGCAACAGAAAGGGCAAATATCATAGGATGGCCGCATCCAAAGAGATGAACTGGTTTATTTGTTGGAAGGAACATTTTTGAATTTATTATTATATCTACAACAGTTTTGTAGTCGTAGTTTTCCATAAGTGGCACAACAGCACCGATTGGATATATGTCAAAGTTCAATTTTCCCATAATTTCTGCACTTTTTCTTCTTAAATCCATATATGTAGAGCCCTGAACTGTGCCGTTTAAAAGTAATTTGTAGTTATTTTTTTCTCTTAGCTCTATCGATTCCTTTGCTCTTTTTATGGTTTCTTCAAGTTCCTTTTCTGCCTGCTCCTTACTTACATAAGGTGCTGTTGGAATATCCAATATCGTTCCAACATCCACACCTATTTTTTCTTGGAATTCGATTATTTCCAAAGGTTCAACCGCTACATCGCCATAAACACTCAGTTGAAAGGAACCGCTGTCAGTTACTATAACTTTGTCAAATCCCACTAAATTGTGGATGCCCTTTTCTTCAGCAATTGTTTTCAACTCAGGATTTGAATATGCAATATAGGAGTTTGTGATTATTACATCTGCGAGCTCTCTAATTTTATCTATTGAAACCGTCTGTTTCTTTGGGTTTGGATGAACAACAGGCATTATTGTTGGTGTTTCAATTGTTTTTCCATTTATTTTCAATTTTCCTATCCTACCCATGCCGTCTCTGTGTTTTATCTCAAACATAAATTCACCTTTTAGAAATTTAAATATTAAAATTAATAATTTTACAAGTTAAGATATATAGCATAAAAATATTATCTACATTATAATGATTAGTTTATAATTTAATTTTTAACTATTTATAAATAGGCATAAAAATTAAGAAATAAAAAAGCTATAATAGATAAAAAAATAATAAAAAATAAAGTTTTCTTAGACTAATTTATTCGTAAAGATGTTTTGTTCCCTCAGTGTCTGCTCCTCGTTCTATTAGCATTTTAACAATATCGGGTTGAATATAATCCTCTGCTACCATAAGGGCCGTTAAACCAAAATTATCTCTTGCATTTACATCTGCACCATTTTCTATTAGCAATTTTGCTATTTTTGTATAGCTGAGCTCTATAACTGACATCAGTGGGGTCCTTCCTATCCGGTTTTTTACATTCACATCTGCACCATTTTCTATTAATAGTTTAACAACATCATAATGATTTTGTAGTGCAGCCGCCATAAGTGGAGTTCCTCCAAACTTATTTTTGGCATTTACATCTGCTCCTTTTTTTAATAGTTCTTTTACTTTCTCAATGTCTCCACTTTCTGACGCCTCTATTAACTCCATATCCAAATCCATAATTTCACCAGTTTATGTTAGGAAATATAATTCTTTTTAATATATATTTATAAGGAAATATATTTCCTTCATATTTTGCATTATTATTAATAACATATAAATGTTTTTATTTTTAGAATTTAAATAGATAAATATAATAAAATTATAAATTAAAGCATTTTTAATTAATAAATAATATATATGGATAAAATAAAAATATATGAGGTTATTTAATGTATAAACAGGTAATGGTCATGAGAAATGATTTAAAGATGGGAAAAGGAAAAATAGCAGCTCAGGCATGTCATGCTTCAATCGAGGCATTCATCAGAGCTCAGAAAATATGTCCAAATGTTGTTAAGGAATGGTTAAAGGAAGGACAGAAAAAGGCTGTTGTAAAGGTAAATTCGGAAAAAGAGCTCCTTGAAATATTTAAAGAGGCCAATATTGAAGGTCTTCCATGCAGTTTAATAAGAGATGCTGGAAGAACACAGCTCGTTCCTGGAACATATACCGCAGTTGCAGTTGGTCCAGAAAAAGAGGAAAAAGTTGAAAGAATAACAGGCAAATTAAAACTACTCTAAATTATACTTTTACATCTAATGTCTTCTTCATAATATTCCTTTTTTATTTTAACTTATTCCGCAAGAAGTCCCCTTCCGTCTTAAAAATCAAAGATTTTTAAAATCTCCTCGCTTCGCTCGAAGATAAGGGAGGGGATGAAAGCCGAAAATTATTTATATAACTATTCTCATAATACTTATTGCTACCGAAAAGAAAAGGTAGCCTAGGGCTGGGACAGTCCGAAGTGACGCCTGTGGAGACTACGGGTCGGAAGCAGGAAGCTCCGTCCGTAAGGTCGGAGTAGTTCACTAGAAAGTCCAATCCTCGCTATAATCTTTAATTTTTTAATAAAATCATTAAAACTTCCTCTATTTTTGAAAATAAGTATTTTAATCCTGTCGTAGATGAGTGTTATTTTTAGTATTATTAATATATTTATATAAATTAAATT
>NZ_WAKW01000031.1 GCF_015523155.1 Methanothermococcus sp. | reverse complement strand
AGTGTGAGGATGTATGTCCAATGGAAATTCCATTGAGTTATATATATCATAGAATGCAGTTGAGGTATAGGGATACAGTTGGATTTATACCTGGTGTGAATGATGAGCTCCCTCCGATATATAATCCAGAGAGGGAATGATTTTTTTATTTATTTTTTTATTATCGTTATATTTTTTATTTCTTTTATTTTTCTTATAGTATATATTATAAAATATATGGATAAATTTATTTATATATAATATGTGGTTATATTTACTTTAAGGAATTATATTATTATTTTCATAAAAAAATCATAACTTTTATATATTATCATAAATATTATACTATGTTAAAATTTACAGAGGTGATACTATTAAAAAATTGGTAGTTTTATTTGTGAGTATGGCTGTTCTTGGAGCAGTCATGCTATGTGGGTGTATGGAGAATAATAAAACTCCTACAAAGACTACGGCAATGGTAAAGCTTGTAAATTGTAAAGGTCAGGGTTCAATGCCTCAGCTTCTCAGCACAAAAGAACTAGATGCAGTAATTGCTTGGGAGCCCATGCCTGAAATATTAAGAACAAAAAATATAGGGAAACCTATTATATATAGTCAAGATTTACCTCCAAAGGGCATGTGGAAAAATCATCCCTGCTGTGTTATTGTAGCATCAGATGATGCATTGAACAATAAAAAACTTGCAGTAACAGAATTCTTAAAATTGATGGTTCTTTCAACTGACGAAATAAATAACAACAAAACCCTTGCAATAGATGCAAGTTCAAAATGGCTTGGCGTAAATAAGAAAACTGAGGCCCTTTCAATACCCCATATTGAATATTTCACAAATCCAAAATTAGATATACCTGGAACATTAGAGTTTGTAAAAGTTATGAATTCACAAGGTTCATTAACTGGTAAATTAAAAGGAGTTAATAATAAAGAAATCATTATAAATACTTTATTTGATTTTAAACCATACAATCAGGTTATGAATGAAATAAACAATAAAATTTCACCAAACATTACTACCAATAATATTCCAACATTAAAAGTTGCATATTTACCAACAGACCACCATGCAGCATTGTTCGTTGCAGCGGAATATCCAGAATTATTTAAAAATAAATACAATATATATCTAAAAGAAATAACACCTAAAAAACAATACGAATTATACGAAAACGGCAAAAAAATAGCAAATGTTGAATTAATACAGGTTTCAGAAGGTGGAGCAAAAATAATGACATTAATGGCTCAAAACCAGGTTGATGTAGGATTTAACGGAGTTCCACCTGCGGTATTTGCTATTGACAAAGGAACAAAGGCAAAAATTATAAGTGCATTGCACGGTGAAGGTTCAGCAGTTGTTGTAAGAAGCGATATTCCAGTAAATAACTGGGATGAGTTTGTAAATTGGATAAAAGAACAGCATAAGGAAGGAAAACAGGTAAAAATAGGTTATCCATTGCCTGTATCAATACAGTATGTAATGATAAAAAAGGCTCTTGAAGCAGAGAATATTACATATACTGAATAAAAAATTATTTTTTATATTTTAATTTTTTAATTATTATTTTTCTAAAATTTTTGACAAAGCTCTGATTATGTCGCCATCAGATACAACCCCAACTAATCTATTATTTTCATCCACCACAGGGAGCTGATTTATTATTTCGCCCTTATTTCCATATTCATCCATCTTTTTTATGGCATCAATAATTGATTTATCAGGGGTTATGGATATTACATCCCTTGTCATAACATCACTAACTTTTGTATCAAGGGTGTATTCATCGAGTATTAAATTATAACCTATATCAGTGGTGGTGATGATACCAATAAGTTTTTTGCTATTACCCACAACAGGTAAGCAACTTATTTTATACTTTAAAAGAGTTTCAAATGCCTTTACTACACCAGTGTCTGGATGAGTATAAATAACATCTTTTGCCATAATATCATTAATCTTAATTTTAACTAAATAATCTTTCATAAATTCCCTCCTTATAATACATAAAATATAACCTTAGAATGCATGTTAATTTATATGGAATTAAATTTATTAAATATCCTATTTAGTTCAAATGAAAAAGTTTATATATAATTAATATTATTCGTTGGAGTCTTTTATAAAAATAAATGATATAATATAGAAGTAAATAATAAATAGAAATAAACAATGTAATATTTTTATAAAACTGTACAAGGGATGGTATGATAATAAAAAGGGCAAAATTATCTCATAAAAATAAAATATCAGACGGATTAGAAAAATTTGCCAATATATACATAGTAGGATATAAGTATCCAAATCACGACCATAGTGGGATTTATAGTATAAATTATGACAATTATGACACCTTTATTTGGACAAAGGAAATTCTTGAACCCTTAGAGGTTAAAACCTGGAAAGAAATCATAATAAATGAGATGAAAAAAGGGAAAAATATATACAATATGGCGAGATTATATAGAATAAACGATTATAAGGAGCTCGTAGATTTTGCTGAAATATATGATGTTGAATTTTTCGACTGCTCAAATCCTAAATTATTCGAGGAATTTAAACAATATGCCGAAATAGGATTAAAAGGTATCAACTCAAAAGTAATTACAATAATGGGAACTGGAAGACAGAGTGGGAAATTTACCACATCCATGATTTTAAAATCCAAGCTTGAAAAATATTTTGAACTCGGCACCGTTGGAACAGAACCTCAATCAAAATTATGTGGTAATGACGAAATGGTAATTCCACAGCTCATACCCACATGTCATGTTGCATCTACAATATTTGGGGCTATTAAAAAAGTTGATTTAAAAGATAAAGATTTAATAATTGTATCCGGGCAGACTGGTATATTTTCAAATCCATTGGAAGTTGGAACTGGAAGAGGTGGTGGGGTTATTAGTTTATCCATCCTTTTAGGTTCAAAACCTGATTATATTATACTTGCATCAAATACTGTAAATATTGACGACATAAAAAGGAATATAAATATTATAGAATTATTAACTGGTAAAAGGGTAATTGGTATTACTATAAATGGTAAAAATTTTAAACGAGATAATATATTATTGGATAAGATATCCCATAAACTAAATATTCCTGTTGCTGATGTTGTAAAGGGCATAAATTTAGATGAATTTATTGAGTATATTGTTGAAAACATAAAAAATAAATAAATTATAAGTAATAATAAGATAATAAAAATAAGATGTAATAAATAAAAAAATATAATAAATAAATTTTAAATTTTAAAATTAATTTTAGAGTAAATTTGCCAATTTCTTACCAATTGCAATTATTCCAAGAATTGGAGGTAATCCAAGAGGCTCTGGAAATACTGAGGCATCACAAACAAATAAATTATCTATTTCAGTTTCAAAATCTTTATTTATTACCTTTCCAATTGCACAAGTTCCCGAAGGATGAGAACCTCTTGGAATGGTTTTATATGCCTTATTTATCCCCATATCTGACAGTATATTTAATGCCTCTTTAAATCCTTTTGATAATAATGCCTCATCCTTTTCTGTTATGTTTTTATATACATAATCCTTTCCAACTACTCCTTTATTCTCATCCCTTATTTTAATCATTAAACTAAATATATCGTTGTTTCTTATGCCCCTATTTTCCTTCTTGATTTCATCATACAACAACATCGAGTAGTGAGGTGAAAGAAGAAAACCATCGTATTTTTTATAAACTGACATTGGAATAGATTTATTCAAATTTACGCCGTCTAAAATGCCTCCGACTGTAATAAATGTATCTATAAAGAGGTTTTTCCCAAGGTGTTCGTTGTCTAATATTGAACTTAATATCCTCGGGGAATTTATACCCCCTGCTGAAACTATGACAATTTTTCCTTCAATTATTTTTTTATTATTGTTTTTATCAAATCCTTCTATATAAAAGAATCCGTTTTCTTTTTTGATATTTGACACTTTAAAATTGCACAGTATTCTGCTATTTTCATTTTTATATTTTAAAAAATCCAAAGGTGTCCATTTTCCACAGCATAACTTGCTTGCACAATTTCCACATGAATTGCATTTATTGAAGTCTATAAACTTTGGAGTTTGTTTAAATCCATAATCAAATAATTTTTTTGTAGTTTCATTTATAAATTCCATGGGAACGGGAGTTATGTTTAATTCTTTTTCAATTTCATAATATATACTATTATTAACACCAATATGTTTTAAATCAATTTTAATACCATTTCCAACTGAATATACCGCAGAACCCCCAAGGGAATTTAAATATAAAATTTTTACGGTATTTCCTTCAACGATATACTGTGGAACCTTTCCTTTTTCAAGTAAAATTATTTTTTTATTGGGGTATTTGTTATTTAACTCTTTAAATATAGTGCTCCCTCCAACACCAGAACCAATTATAATAATATCATACATTTTTTCACTTCATAATTATGATTATATATAGGATAGTTTTAAAATTAATTATAATGAAAAATATAAAGTTTTATAAATAAAATTAAAGTAATTAACTTTTTTATATTATACCTATTATATTTAATATTAGAAGGTGATAATATGATTATTATATCAGGTTCGAATTCTCAGAACTTAGCATATAGGGTTTCAAAATTAACAAATTCGGAGCTTCTAAGAACAGAATTCAAAAAATTTCCAGATGGGGAATTATATATTAGAATTCATGGGGATGTAAAAAACAGAGACGTTTTTTTGATTCAAACTCAAAATAACCAGAATGATTCCATAGTGGAAACTATATTGATGTGCGATGTATTGAGGGATGAAGGTGCAAAATCCATAAATTTAGTAGCCCCTTACTTAGCTTATGCAAGACAAGACAAGAAATTCAATGATGGAGAGCCAATAAGTATCAGAGCCTTGGCTAAATTGTATTCAAACTTATGTGATAAACTCATAACCATAAATCCTCATGAAGTGCATATAGAAGCATTTTTTGATATTCCATTTATACATGGGAACGCAGTAAATAAACTGGCAGAATATGCAAAAGATAAGTTAAACAATCCTGTTGTGCTTTCACCAGACAAGGGAGCCATAGAACTGGCAAAAACTGCATCAGAAGTTTTAGATTGTGAATATGATTATCTTGAAAAAACGAGAATATCCCCAACTGAAATAAAAATAGCCCCTAAAAATTTGGATGTAAAAGATAGAGATATTCTTATTGTGGATGATATTATATCCACAGGTGGAACAATGGCAAAGGCAATTGCCATGTTGAAGGAGCAGGGAGCAAAAAAAGTAATAGCATCCTGCGTTCATCCTGTTTTAATTGGTGATGCATTGAATAAATTATATATCGGCGGTGCCGATGAAGTTATTGGCACAGATACTTATCCCTCCGAAGTAAGTAAAATAAGCGTAGATACTGTTATTGCAGATTTAATAAAATTTTAATGGATTTATATGTTATATAAGAGGGATTATATGGAATCGTTTTTAACAGACACTCAAATAAAGATACTAAAATTAAGAAAAAAAGGTCTTACTCAGGAAGAAATTGCAAAGATAATGAATACAAGTAGGGCGAATATAAGTATGATAGAGAAAAGGGCAAGGGAAAATGTAGAAAAAGCAAGGAATACTTTGAGAATTTACAATGACATAATGGCTCCTGTAAAATTAGTTGTTAAAGAAGGAATAGATGTTTTTGATATTCCGAAGATGGTATTTAAAATCTCCGATGAAAATGATATTCATGTAAAATATAGTTCATTAGAAATACTCGATTTAATACATAAAAATGTAAGAAATAATATCGACAAAAGAATCGTTAAAAAACCGTTTGTTATAAATATTCTTGAAAATGGTGAGCTCTCATTTTATTAGAAATTTTTTGTATATTTAAATTATAATTTATTACTATTACATAAAATAAATAATAAATATTTTTTCCTTTTAAAAAAAGATAATTAAGGTAAGTTATTATGAAAATTATTAAGGAAATTCCTGAAAAAAATATAATTAAGATAATACCTGAGAATTTAGATGACCTCTGGCATCTTTACAATATCATTGAAAAAAATAATGTAGTTTCTGCCATAACAGAACGTAGAATTGAAGATAAAGGAGATAAATTAAGGGCAGATAGGGGAACAAAAAAAAGAGTGTATTTAGGCATTAAGGCAGAAAAAATAAATTTTCATGAGGATACGAATAGATTGAGAATAAGTGGAAAAATAATACATGGTCCTGATGATATTCCACTTGGTTCTTATCACACCATAGATATAGAGCCCCTTACCGAAGTATCCATTCAAAAAAATTGGAAGAGATGGGATTTGGAAAGATTAAAAGATGCAGAAGATTCTGCAAAGAAACCAAAGGTTGTAGTAGTTATTATGGATGACAATGAAGCCAATGTATTTTTAATTAGGGAATATGGTGCAAAAGAAGTGGCATATATAAAATCAGGCCTATCTAAAAAATTAGACTATAAACGGCAGGAGCAGGAGAAATTCAGATACTACAATGAAATAGTCGATGTAATAAGTCCATACAATGGAAAAATACTTGTTGCAGGTCCAGGATTTGGAAAGAATAATTTTCAAAAATATTTATCTGAAAAATACAGGGATATTTATCAAAGAACTATATTTGAATCTACAAACCATACTGGAAGATTAGGACTTAACGAAGTTTTAAAATCTGGGATTATTGATAGGATATATGGTCAAGACAGGCTTAGTAAAGAAACTCAGCTCGTAAATAAACTTTTAGAAGAGATTTCAAAAAAAGGTCTTGCAGTTTATGGAACTGACGATGTTAAAAATGCCTTAAACTACTCTGCAATAGAGACTCTCCTTATAACCGATGAGTTTTTGAGAAAAAATAGGAAAAAGATTGAAGATATAGTGAATTCAGTTGAGGGTATCGGTGGAAAAACAGTAATTATCTCCACAGAACATGACGCAGGAAAACAATTAAAAGGTCTTGGTGGCATAGGTGCAATACTAAGATTCCCTATTGAATAATTTGCAAATGAATAAATATATTAAAATTTTTATTATTTATTTTTAAGTTTTAACTTTTATTATATTGTTATATTTAAATCTAACTATTTACCACAAGTTTTTTATATTGAAGAATCTAAGTTTATACAATGTTTAAAATGGGTGATATATATGGATGTCATATTGTTAATTGGATACATGTCTATTCTTTTTGCAGGAGGTTCTCTGATAGCAAAATTGGCAGAAAAATTTGGTATTCCAGATATTCCATTGCTTTTAATATTTGGATTGTTTATTTCATTTTTGAACATAATGCCAAAAGGCATTGTAGAAACTTCATTTAGTTTTATAGGTAATTTTGGGTTAATAATCCTTTTGTTTATAGGTTCTTATGAAATGGAATGGAATGTTATGAAAAAAGTATTGGGCACCATTGTAAAACTGGATATCGTTGCATTGTTAATACTATTTGCAATATCTGGTGTGATATTTAATTTTGTGTTCAATCTCCCATTGCTGTCTATACTTGGATTTTTATTTGGAGCAATTGTATGTGCTACTGACCCAGCAACATTAATTCCAATATTTTCAAAGATAGACATAAATCCAGAAGTTGCATTAACATTGGAAGCTGAAAGTGTTTTTAACGACCCGCTTGGTATAGTTATGGCACTTATATGTTTATCAGCTATGGGATTGGCTGCTAGTGAAAACCCTATAATTGAATTTACCTCCTTAGCGGTTGGAGGTATATTGTTGGGGTTATTTGCAGGTAAATTTTATGAGCTCATTGTTTCAAAAATTAAGTTTGGAGATTACATAGCACCATTTACCCTTGGGCTTTGTATAGCATTTTGGTATTTCGCAGAGGGTGTTTTTCCACAACTCACAGGAGGATATGAAATTAGCGGATTTATGGCTGCTGCAATTATGGGGCTATATATAGGAAATACACTAACCCATAAAAAAGAACATGAAGAGGACATGAAAAGAGTCTCATTATTCTTTGGGGAATTATCTACCTTTATTAGAATATTAATATTTGTACTGTTAGGTGCAAGCGTTAGTATTCCATTACTGGAAAAATATATTGTGCCTGCAACATTATGTGCATTGGGTTCAATTTTGGTGGCAAGACCTATTGGTGTATTAATCGCAACTTCAATACCCCCCATAAGACCATTTTTGGAACGTGTATATATTGCATTGGAAGGACCAAGGGGGGTAGTACCTGCAACACTATCTGCTATGGTGTATTCTGAAATTATAAGCCATCCAAATATTGTTCCAGCAGCTATAACAAAATACATGCCAGCCCCTGAATTGGCTGGAACGATTCTAATAGCAACCTTTGCAACAATAATAATCAGTGTGATTTTAGAAGCCTCCTGGGCAAAGCCACTGGCAAATATGCTCTTAAATCGGAAATAATATCTTATTTTTTATATTTTTAATAATCAAGTATTTCTAACTTTTTTTAATTTAGCTTCTTTTAGCTTTATTTTATATTAATTTTTTATTTTATTTTTAGAATTATATAATATTCTCACATTTTCTGGTTTAATTATTATATATATTTCATTTCCTTCTTTTAAATTTAACGAATGGATGTTATTTGGTGTTATATACACATTAAAATCTATATTTTCAACATTCACAACTAAACTTATGATATATCCTCTATTTACTATCTTTTTAATTTTTCCAATAAAAACATTTCTTTCATTTCTTTCATTTCTTTCGCTTTTAAAATAGATATCCTTATTCTTATTCTCTATAACAATATTTTCAGGTCTAATTGAAACTTTTACTTTATTATATCCTCCATTATTACAGTGTTTATTGTAATCTAATTCATAGGAATAAAGTGTTAAATTATCAACATTTAAAACAGTTAAATCACCATCCTTTCCAATAATTTCAGCATCCAGCACATTGGTTCCAACAAAATCTGCTACAAAATTTGGGGAAGGTTTGTTAAATATCTCTTCAAGACTGCCTTTTTGAAGCATTACTCCGTTTTTCATTACAACAACCTTATTTGCCAAACTCCAAATATCTTCAAAATCATGAGTTATTTGTAGAACTGTGGTATTGTATTCTTTAATGGCATTTTTTACAAGAGATCTTAATTTACTTCTCGTTTTTACATCCAGAGCACTAAATGGTTCATCCATAAGAAGAAGTTTAGGTTTAACAACCAGAGCTCTTGCTATTGCGGTTCTCTGCATCTCGCCACCACTTAGCGTATTGGGATATCTATCTAGAAGATGGTCTATATTTAAAACCTTTGCAATATGATTAACTTCGTCTTTTATTTTTTCTTTGTCTTTAATCTTTTTCTTTAAACCATATGCAATATTGCCAAAAACAGTCATATTTGGAAACAACATATAATCCTGATAAACTATACTCATATCTCGTTTTTCAGGGGGGAGGTTTGTTATATCTATTCCATTGATAAAAATCTTTCCTTTTTCAGGCGTATAAAATCCTGCTATGGTTTCTAACAGTATGGATTTACCGCTTCCAGTAGGTCCTATAATTATTAAATAATCCCCTCTTTCAACAGTTAAACTACAATTTTTAAGATGGAAATTTCCCAACCGAATATTTAGGTTATCTATTTTAATAAAAGACATTATTTCACCATGTTATAATATAATATGTAAATATATACATTTAATACATTTATGCACATTGCCTTATATTTTAGACGAATTGCTGTTCCTTCCTTCAAATTTCTCAAATATTAATATTGCAAGAAATGATATTATTATTAAAACGATACCACTTGTTATTGCCATTCCTATATTTCCATAGGATATATTTAGATACAGAGTTATAGGGAGTATCTCTGTATTCATGTAAGAACCTCCTGCAAGTATTAAGACCGCACCAAATGCACCCATACATCGTGCAAAAGTTATAATCGTAGATGCGAATAGACCATTTCTCGCCAAAGGTAGGGATATATTTTTAAATGTTTCGAGCTCACTGTATCCAAGAAGTCTTGAAACAAGTTCATACCGAGGATTTATTTCTTCAAATGTGGAGTAGATTATCCTTATCCCATAGGGTAGTGCAGTAAATACCTGGGCAACAACTATTCCAAGCTTTGTAAATACAACAGATATTCCGATATATTCAAGGAATTTTCCAATATATGTTTGACCGAATAATATAAGTAAAGCTAAACCTAAAACCAACTCTGGAAATGCCATTGGTAAATCAAGTATGGATTTAACAACATTCTTTCCTTTGAATGAAAAACGAGATAATGAATAACCAATTGGTATGGAGAATACCAATACAACAAATGTTGAAATTACTGAGGTAATGATGGATAATTTTATAGAATAAATCATTTCCGCAGTGGTTATTGACTCTAAAATATCTTTTGGATTTGGGACTAAAAACAAAGATGCTATTGCTATAAAAAGTAAAAATGTAAATAAAAATGTAGCAAATATGCAGGATTTCCTAAATGAAATTAATTGCATGGTTCAAACCCCCATTTTTTCCATATAGTTTTTGCCTCATCACTTGAAATATAATCGTTAAATTCCTTCGCAAGTTTGGGGTTTTTTGATTTTGCTGCAACAGCTGTTGGAATTGTTTTTATTATGTTTTCATTCTTTGGAATCTCAATAACATCTATTTTTCCTTTTGATTGAGCCCAGGTTGTCATATCCTCCCAAATAATAGCTGCATCTGCCTGATTTGTAGCTATATATATCAAAAGTTGATTTGCAGTTGGTGTTTCCATGATTATATTTTTATTTTTACTTATATTTTTCCAAATGTGGTTCTTTTCAAATAGGTTCTTTGCCACCTTTCCAATTGCACATGCTTTTGGGTCTCCTATTACAATCTTAACACCTGGTTTTGTTAAATCATTTAAACTTTTGATGTTCTTTGGATTTCCCTTTGGAACGGCAATTGTTGGCACATGGTAGGTTATATTTTTAACGGTATCGTTCAAAACCAAACCCCTATCCATGGCATCTTTTGTATATTTGTAGGCTCCAGGAATAAAAACATCTCCTCCTGTTGTAGATAAAACACCAAACAATTCTGCACTTCCTCCATAATGCACATGTACTTTTGCCCCGGTTTTTTCTTCAAAATTTTTTACGAGCTCATTCATGGGTTTCATTAAACCTGCCCCACATAATATAGTGATGGTGTCCCCACCTGCTGCTGAATTTTCACTATTTTTACTATTGTTTGATGAAGTTTGATTTTCTACACATCCACATAAGGTTCCTAAAAATACAATTCCGATAATTGAAATTAAAATAACTTTTTTCATAACTCACCTCATTTATTATTTAATCACATATGGGATGTAATAATATATATATTACTATTTAAATATTATGTTAATTATATTTAATTACTGGCTATGGCAAATATCGATTAAAAAGGTGCTATGTTATATTAAAAAAGCAAAAAAGTTTTAAAAAAATAGATATTATCAAATATATCGTTATTGTCCTTGTAAATTTTATAAGGCTATCTGTCTAATAAAAAAGAAAAAGAAATATAATTTAAGGTTTCTCAATTTTAACAGCTTTTCCATCCTTCCATTCTACGAATATTGGTTCTGATGGAATGTCATCCAATGTTTTGAAGTATTCCACAGCCGCCTTTGTTCCCCATCTGTCAGAACCTGCCAATAGTATTACAGTATGGCCGTTTATTATTTGTTTTTCTATAACTCCTTTATGCTTTCCTGGGTAGTTATTTGTTATTTTAGCTGGGAATGTCCAGAGGTATTTCTTAGCCAATGGGTTTGCCACAGGACCTCCAACTAAGATACAGTCTTCGGTTATTTCCAATGGTTGATTTATTAATTCGGTGGTATTTTTAAGGT
>NZ_WAKW01000030.1 GCF_015523155.1 Methanothermococcus sp. | reverse complement strand
GCTACAAAATGCGAAGCATTTTGTTTAATCTCCTCGCTTCGCTCGAAGATAAGGGAGGGGATGAAAGCCGAAAATTATTTATATAACTATTCTCACAATATTTATTGCTACCGAAAAGAAAAGGTAGCCTAGGGCTGGGAAGTGCAGTGACACCTGTGGAGACTACGGGTCGGAAGCAGGAAGCTCCGTCCGTAAGGTCGGAGTAGTTCACTATACTTTAAATTATTAATTTTTCATTATATATAGTATATATCTGAAATATATAATTTTCCATTTATTATTGTATATATCGGAGCTCCCATTACACACCACCCTTCAAATGGGGTAAATTTAGCCTTAGATTTAAAGTTCTCGCCTTTTATTGTAAATTCCTTATTTAAATCAATAATCGTTAGATTTGCTTTATTTCCCTCCCTTATTTCATTGTCGATATTGAATATTTTTGATGGATTTTCTGACAGCAGCCTTACAACATCAAATATATTAATTATCTTTTTATTTACTAAATCAAGGGTTAATGGAACAAGGGTTTCAATTCCAGGAATTCCAGAAGGGCAGCTTTTCACAGGGTTATTTTTTTCTTCATAGGTATGGGGTGCGTGGTCTGTTGCTATTACATCTATTTCTTTGTTTATTATTCCATTTATAAGTGCCTTATTGTCTTCTTTTGTTCTGAGAGGGGGATTAAATTTTCCCATTCCTTTTAAATCCTCAGCCATATCCATATTTAAAAATATATGGTGTGGTGCAACCTCTACGGTGATTTTAACATTTTTAAATTTAATTTTTGCATTAGTGATTAAACTTAATCCCTCTTTTGTAGATATATGGCAGAAATGGACATGTGGTTTTTTATCATTTAATTTATCAATTACCCCCAAATTTTTTAGAACTTCCTTCACTGCCTCAATTTCGCTTCTTTTGTCCCTTATTTTACAGTGGTTAGTCCAGTTTGTGAGCTCATATTTTTTCAAGTTTTCGGCAATTACATCCTTATGTTCAGCATGTATTGTAAATAGTTTATTTTGGTTTAAAATGTCCTTTAATTTTGAGTAGTCGCTTATAAATAAGTCCCCAACGGATTTTACCATAAAAATCTTATAGGATTTTGCATCCTTTACGGTTTCCAGATAATTATTTTCAGTAATTCCAAAGTTAAACTCGATATTTATCTTACTTTGGTTTTTCCCCTCATAATATTTTTTATAGAAGAGCTCCTTTGTAGTTGTTGGCGGGTTGCTATTTGGCATATCTATGGCATAAGCCACACCGCCATTAATGGCAGCTTCACTTCCACTGATGAAATCCTCCTTTTCAGGCTGCCCGTATCTAAAATGAACATGGGAATCAATTATTCCTCCTATAACCATTTTTCCTTTTAAATCGATTTTCTGCCAATCATTATTAATAATATTTTTACCTATTTTTTTAATTTTGCCCTCTTCAATTAAAATATCTCCTTCGATTATGCTGTTGTTTTTTACTATTTTGCAGTTTTTTAATAACATTTTTTCACCGTTATTATTTAAAAATATTAAATTTTAAAAGATAAAAATTATATTAAATAATTATAAAAAATCTAAAAAATAAAATTAAAAAAAATTATTTATCATCATGTATTTTATTATATTTTATTTATTTATGTGCAAAATAGCATATTACTTCATCATCCTTCTTTTCATCCACTCTTACAAAGCCAAATCTCTCAAACTGGACAATTTCATCAATATTTGCTATTCTAAAGTCCTTTTCTGCAAAACCAATGTGTTCTTTTGCATTTGTATCGATTACCTTTGTTTTCACTGCATCAATTACTGGAATCCAGTGTATGATTTTTGCCTTATTCTGCCTTGCTATTTTAAAGTCATCACTATGGTATTTTGCATATATTGTGCCATTTTCGATTTTATCTATGGTTATGTTGAATAATTCCATCAATCTGTACATTTTTCCAATTTTTAAATCATCGGAAACATATATATTTCTATCAAATATAAGCTCCCTTGTTCCTAAGTCTTCTCTATCAGGATGAGCCCTTAAATTTAAAACCCTATGTTTTGCACCTTCTATTACAACCTTTTTTGGGTTTTCCACAAAGAAAAACCTTCTTGCATCTTTATCTATTATATCTTTATTTGCGGCGTAGAGATTTTCCCACGAAAACTTAACATCTGCCTGCTTTATGCCTATTTCAGTCATCAATTTATATATTGCCTCTGGTTTTATACCCCTTCTTTTTAGAGCTCTAAGGGTTCCCAATCTTGGGTCATCCCATCCCCTATATTTTCCCTCTAAAATACCCGCGTGCATTTTTGAAGTGCTTAAAACAGGTCCCTCAATCTTTAAAATACCATAGTGAATATATTCTGGCATTTTCCATCCAAAGTAATCAAATATATACTTCTGCTTTTCTGTATTCACTATATGGTCTTTTCCTCTCAATACATGAGTCATGCCGAGTAAATGGTCATCAACTGGAACAGAGAAGTTCATCAATGGATATACGCAGTATTTATCTTCAGTTCTTGGATGTGGTGTTTTTTCAATTCTGAATATAGGGAAATCTCTTATTGACGGGTTTTTATGTTTTATGTCTGTTTTTAATCTAACAACTGTATTTTCCAGCTCACCATTTAACATCTTTTCCCAAAGTTCAAGGTTTCTTTCTACTCCCAAGTCCCTACATTGACACGCTATTCCATTTGCCCTGAGTTCTCTAAATTTTTCAGGGTTGCACTGACAAACATAGGCATGTCCCATTTCAATTAATTTTCTTCCATATTCATAGTATGTATCCATTCTATCGGATTGGATGACAACATTATCTATTTTTATTCCAAGCCATTCCAAATCCTCTTTTATCATGTCATAAGCTTCTGGAAGAACTCTTTTTGGGTCTGTATCTTCAAGTCTTAAAATTAATTTTCCATTGTATTTTTTTGAAAAGTAGTCGTTTAAAACTGCTGCTCTTGCATGTCCAAGATGAAGGGGTCCAGAAGGGTTTGGTGCAAATCTCATTACAACAGTATCTTTTACATTTTTTAATACGAGCTCCTTTTTTTTTCTTGATGTAGTTTTTGCCTCTAAAAATTCTGGTGCGATTTCTTCCAACTTTGCCATCTGTTCTTTCAAGGGCATTGATTCAACTTCTTTTGCTATTTCACCTACTATTTTGGAAACCTCTTTTGCTTCCTTTCTTAAATCTGGATTTTCTGCTAATATTTTTCCTATTACTGCCTTTGGATTTGCTTTTCCCTTGAATTTAATAGAATTTTGAAGAACATATTTTAAAATAGTGTCTCTCAATGTTTCACCCTTTAATTTAAAAATAAAAGAATAAAGGATTATTAAATTTTAAAATATTAATAAATTATCCATTTATAATTTTATCTAATATTATCTATTATCTATATTATTTATTTTTTTTTAAAGTATTTATATCCTGATGACAGCAAGGCAGCCCCTACTGCACCAATATACTGTGAATATGGTGGAACAACAATTTTTTTACCCAATATTTCCTCCAACGCAAGCACCATACCTTTCAAAAGACTGCTTCCTCCAACAAGTATTACTGGGTCTCTTACATCTACCTCCTGCAATTGCTGTTCATAAATCTGTTCTGCAACTGAATGAGCCGCCGCCGCCGCTACATCCTTAGGTTCTGCACCGCCTGCAAGAGCTGTGACTAAATCCTGAATACCGAAAACAATACAGTAGCTGTTCATCCTAACATTTCTCCAATTCCCCTCTGCTGCCAAGTCCCCAAGCTCCTGTATGGAAACATCCAATCTTCTTGCAGTAATCTCAAAGAACCTACCACTTGCACCTGCACAGATACCTCCCATTGTGAAGTTGTCAGGTATGGCATTGTTTAGGGATATTGCCTTATTATCCATACCTCCAATATCTATTACAGTAGCCTCTCCTTCTTGTTTATTGGCTAAAAATGCAGCACCTTTTGAATTAACTGTTAATTCCTCCTGAATAAGGTCTGCCTTAAAATGCTCTCCAAGTGTATGTCTTCCATATCCTGTGGTTCCAATTGTTTCTATATCCTCCATCTTTAAACCAGCTTCCTTTAATGCTTCATCAACAGCTTTTTGTGCTGATTCTATCACATCCTTTGTATATACCCATCCCTTTCCGATGATTTTATTATCCTCCATAATTATTGCTTTTGTTGTCGTAGAACCACTATCAAGACCTAAACTTACACCTTCCTGTTTTTTCCTACCAAGTAATGATTTTCTCTCTACAATTGTGGCAAGTGCCTCCATTCTTGTTGATAATTCTGATGCCTTTGTTCTCTCGGTGAATGAATACATAACAACGGGTAAATCAGTTTTTTTCTGTATTAATCTCCTTACTTCATTTCTGACGAGAGCTCCCTCAGCACATCTAAAACATGTTGCTATAAAAACTGCGTCTGCATCTGTGTTCCCCTCAATAATGGACATAGCTCTTGCAAACATAAGTTTTAAATTTGGAGAGGCTACTTCAAATCCTAAGTGTTCATCAACCATGTCTATATATCCCAAATCTACCTCTGGGAATACGATTTCCCCACCAACATCTTTTGCTGCTTTTTCAATTTCTGCCTGAACTCCGCTGTATTCTGGACCGCATGTCAATTCAGCTATTTTCACTGTCATTATACCACCATTATAAAAAATAAAAATTTTAAATTTTATATTCTATATAACTTTTTAAATATTTGCATAAGGACATAACATTAATATTTCGTTTTAGATTTTATAATTTATCTTATTTCTTTAATTTTAATAAATTAATTTAATTTATATATTATATATAGATGATGTTATGTATAAGAAAAATTAATTATTTAATATTTTTAATATTTTTTAAAAGTATATATTTTGTGATAAAATATGGGATATGTAAAATCCAATGGCAAATGTGAAATCGGCAGACTAGAAAAATTAAGATGTGAAATATGTTTAAATACGAGTGAGACTTCAAAAATGATAGAATATGAAGGAAAAAATATATGTGTTGAGTGCTATTATTCAATGAAATACCCCAGAAACTTTAAAAAAATGAAAAAAGAAATTGAAACCATCTTAAAAGAGAGTCAAAACAAAAAAAATAAAGATGATGATAAAAATAAAGATAAAAAACAGAATAAAAAATATGACTGTATATTGGCGTTTTCAGGTGGAAAGGATAGTGTTGTAGCGTTATATTTGCTTATAAAGGATTTCAATATACACCCATTATGTATTACGGTGGATAACAAATATATGTCAAAAGAAGCTCTTGAAAATTGCTATAATATTACCAGATATTTAAATGTCGATTGGATGGTTTTAAATAGAGATTATACTGAACTCTTTAAAAAAACCATTATGAGGGGAGAATCTCCATGTAGAAGATGTTCTAAACTTATAATGAGGGATATTTGGAGAATGGCAAAAATACTAAATATAGATAAAATAGTCACAGGACATGAACTCCCATTCGGAACCTCATCATTTAAGAAGTTGAAGGATGATATTATTATGATAAGATTACTCGCAGGCTATAAATTAACCGATGAGGATAGGCATAATATGTTGAAGGAGCTCCCGTGGAAAAATCCAAATTTGGGAGGATACACCACAAACTGTTTAGTGCTTGCACCAGCATTAAGAGAATTCTATAAAAAACATGGTTTTAGCTTTGAGTTCAATAGAGTTTGTGCAATGGTAAGATATGGACTAATGGATAGGGAAAAAGCCATGGAAGTGTTAAAATGTCCTGAGGTTCCTAAAGAGGTATATATCGAGCTCAAAAAGAGAGGGCTAAATTTAGAATTTAGATAATAAGTTATAAAAAATAAATTTACACAACGTTGATACTATGATAACATTTAAAATGAAAATTCCTGCAAACGAGAATATAGTTAAAAGCTTAAAAGTTGATGATGTATCAAACGGGTTAATTATAAAAACCACCTACAATAAAAACATAAAAAGCTTAGAATTGTTGATAAAAACAAATTCAATAGGTTCTTTAAAAAATATACTTGATGACTATTTTATCAATTATGATATGGTTAAAATATTGGTGGAATATAAAAAAATATAGGGGATATGGTGAGCTTAAAAGATATTATATCTCATTTAGAATTTGAAAACTTCGACAAAAGATATATTATAAGGGGTCTTATTGATGGTTCTTTATCGTCGTTGGGTGTTGTAATAGGAGCAAGTAGTGGAGATGTTTCTGTGATAATTGCCGCAGGAATAGGCGGAGGCGTAGCAAATGGTATTTCTAACATACTTGGGGCACTAACAGCAGAAAGGGCAATTTTAGAAGGAATAAGGTCATCTCAGGAAAAGGTTCTCTTAAAAGAGGAAGGTTCCTTAAAAACCACTTTATTTTATAAAAAGGCTCTTAATAAAACAGCAGTTAGTGGTATTGGAGATGGATTAGCTACAACATTTGGTTCAGTTATTCCAGTAATTCCATTCTTATTTTTAAGGAAGGATTTGGCAATAATTATTGCAATTATTATTACATTGGTTATATTATTTGGACTTGGAGTGTTTATAGGTAAAATATCCAAGGAGAATTTAGCAATGTCTGGGCTTAAAATGGTAGTAGGGGGAATTATAGTAGCATTAATTAGTTTTACAATTGAGAATATATTTTAAATAAAAGTGGCAGTATGAAAAATAAAGAATTACTTAAAAAATTAAAAGAAGACGCATTTAAATTCAGTATTCATGATTTAATGAATGTTAGGATATTTTTAGAAAAAGATATGCAGTATCTACCGAAGGATTATAAAGAAACCTATCTTAAAGGGCAAATTATGTATTTTATAAATACATTGAATGAAGTGCGAAAAAAGAATGAAGATGAATTGGAAGATTTTGAAATTGATGAAAATATATTAAATAAATTATATGATAGGATAAACCGCTTTAAATGTGGTATTAAAGGAGAAGACTCATTTATTAAACTGGCGAGTATTGTAGTTCCCTATTTAGTTTTTATTGCTAAAAAACCCCTTCATCCCGTTGGAATAAGATTTCCCGGAGGAAAGCATATTGTTGAAAAAAATGGAATATACTACTGTCCAGTAAAAAACAGGCAGGAAAATGAGTATTCATTATGTGAATTTTGTATATGTAAAGGAATTGAAGAAATTTAATAATTTTCGCTCATCTGCCTATATCAGTTGATGATGGTTATATATTCACAAATATATAAACATTTATCATGATGGAGAATGAGGATATTATAGGAGTTTTTCTACCAGATATATAAGTGTTATGCTTTGATTAGAGAAATCAAGGAAAGATGGC
>NZ_WAKW01000029.1 GCF_015523155.1 Methanothermococcus sp. | reverse complement strand
TAAGTTAGGAACTTTTAATGCTAATGGTTGTGTTCCACCCTTTCTTTTAACTTTGAATACCTTTCCAAATCCTCCTTCTCCTAGTTTTTGTAGGGGGATGTATTTATTTAACAGTTCTTTTGGGAAGTCTGGAATATTGATTATTGGTTCTGTTTTAGGTGTTGTTTTTATTTCCTTTGTTTTAATTTCTTCGGGTTTGGATTTGAATTTTTTAGTTGCTATGACTATTCCTAAAATTAGGAAAATTATTAATAATCCCATTCCTCCAAGGTTATGAGATTATTCTGTTTTTCCAAATTGTCTTTATTTTCAATATAGCTATTTGAATTTGCTGATTGTTGTTCGTTTAGTTTTTCTTCTGCTATCTCTTTGTTATTTTTTGCCAATTCATCGTTTTGAATATTATTGTTTAAAATTTTTTTATTATTAAATAAATAAACATAACCATTATTACCTCCTGCAACTATATACTTCCCATCAGGAGTTATGGAGATAGAATCAATCCAACCCTCTATTATATCGTACTTCCACAACAAATCTCCATTAGTATTGAAAAGACAAATACTGCCATTATGACTCTGACTCTTACAATCATACCCACTTCCAGCAACTATATACTTCCCATCAGATGTAATATGGACTGACCCCACATAACCTCCAGTTTATATTTCCACTCAGGATTGATATCTATACTATCCCCTGCAAAAACTACGCCAACATTTACAAAAATTCCAATTAACAACAATCCAATTATTAAATTTTTCAACTTCAAAATCTTACCTCCTAAAATTTTTAAAAATAAAACTTTTAAAAAATATTTAAATCGAAATATTTAAATTACCCCCCAAATTCCTCCCCCCATTTCTCATACTTCTCAATCTCCGATTTAGTTAAAGGACTCTTTATTTTCTTAAATGCCTCTTCAAAATCATCATCAGTTAATGCCCTAACTTTTAACTTCCTCCTCTTCAACTCCTTATAGGACAAATTAGCCATTTTATATAAATCCTTATTTACATCCCTAATCATGTTCCAAATAGCATCCTGACAGAGATTTTTTAAATCCCTACCAGAATATAATCTCTCCACACACTTATTGGCAATATCATCTAAATTAACATCTAATTTAACCCCTTTTGTGTTAATTTTAATAATTTCCTTTGTGGCATCCTTATCAGGTAAAGGAATATAAATTCTCCTTGAAAACCTTGAAAGCACGGCCTCATCTAAATCCCATGGTGTATTTGTTGCAGAAAGTGTTAATATTAACCTATCGCTCCCCTTATCTTGAAAACCATCCAATTCAGTTAATAAGGTTGATAACATCCTCCTTGATGCCTCACTAACCCCATCACTTCTTTTTGTTGTTAGGGCATCGATTTCATCAATAAATACAATACTTGGATGCATTTCCCTAGCAACATCATATAATGCACTTACAATTTTTGAAGATTCGCCGTAGTATTTACTTGATACGGATGATGCTTTAACATTGAAAAATGTTGCCTCCAAACTTCCAGCACATGCAGAAGCTAATAGCGTTTTACCTGTTCCCGGCGGTCCAAATAATAAAATTCCTTTCCATGGTTGTATTGATGCAGGTTTTTGAAGTGCTGAAATTACTATGGTTTCCATCATAAGTTGTTTTACTTCCTCCAATCCCCCTATATCATCCCACTTCATAGTGGATTTTTGTATTAAATTATTTTTCACAAAATTTTTAAACTTATCAATTTCATCCTCTGCCCCATCCTCCGTGGTGTTTGGTGAGCTCTGTTTATTTGATGATGGTTTTTTTGTAGATTTGGGTTTATTAGCTTTTGATGGATTAACTGCTTCTTCTATGTTGTTTGCTACCATTTCCCATTTTTTTGCCTTTTCTAAATAGCTTTTTTCATTGTATCCATCATATTTTGCTATTTGTCTCAATAATTTGGCACATTCTAATGCCTTTTTTCTAGCAATACTTTCGTTCTTTTTCTCCTTTGCTATTTCATATTCTTTTTTAGCTCTTTTAAATTGACTCATTAATGGACCTGAAAGGTCTATTTCCATAACCATCCCTCCACTCTAAATATAAATATTAAAAATAATTAATTTAAAATAATTAAAAATAATAAATAAAAACGTATTATTCTTCTAATATTTTCTTTAATTCCTTTTCAAAATCGTCTTCTTCTTCCTTCTCCTTTTCCTCGGATATTATTTCCTTTGCATCGTCAATATCCAATTCCCCCTCTTTAACTGCATGTATTGTATTTAAAATATCAGCAATATCCTCATCATGTTCTTCTGATGCCGAGCTCAGCATGTCATCGGTGATACCGAGAGCGTTATTTAGTGTTCCGATAATATTTTCACTGTTTATTTTCATGTTTATTAAGTGATTTTCCAACTCCTGTGGCGACATACTGTTTAATATATTCCATAACGGCGTAGATTTTAAAATCTGCTCATTTTCTTTTATTACTAAAAGATTATCTACGAATCTCATCTGTTTATTTAATAAGCCATGGACATTTTGTAATTGCTTTTTTCTTTGACTGAGAGTTTTTATTTTTGTAGCAATTGTCAATTCTTCACTTTTACTTTTAGAGCTCTTTGCCTTATTAAATAACATTGTGATTTGGTCATCTATTTTTGAGAGCTCATCTTCTAATTTTTTAACTTGAATATCCAATTTTATTTTTGATTCGTTTAGTTTATTTAGTGGCATGTCTAATGGATTTTTATTTTTGGAGAATAATCCTTTTAATTTACTTAACATTTTTATCACCTCAATGTATGAAATTATGATTATGATGATTGTAGAAGTTAGGTTATTGTAGGAGCTCTGTTATATTATTTAATTCAATTGATTGAGTTGGTTTTAGATGGGTTTTATTGCCCACTCAATTCTTCAATAGTTCTTTAATAGAATACCATTTTTTGACGGAAGTAGGTTTAATTATACCGTTTATTACATCATAAAACAGTATTTCATTTTCAACTAAAAATTTGAACTCATTTATAGTTTCTTTTTTAATAATGTCTTCATATTTAACTTTAATATCGTTTTTAAATTTGCCTAAAATTTCATTTATCTTATTTTCGTTTAATTCATCGGGAACATTTGCAATTAGATATAATAATTTATTCTTTTCTATATTTATCCACTGTTTTATGGTCTCTTCCACAGATAAACCCAGTTTTTTATTGTTTACCAATAATGCTATTTCATAAGGTAGGGAAATATAATTTATAGCATAATTTATTTCCTCTTCTGTAAATCCTTCTTCTTTTAGAATATCCCTTACGCACCCTTTTCTTAACCAGTTGATTAGGTAATATTCGGATGTGTTTTCCAATGTGGAATTGCTATATACTTCTTCAATAAACAATGTATCAGATGTTAGACAAATTACATGGCAGAGGTGTCTAACTTTTGTTAAATGAACAAATAGATTGAATAACTCATTTAGTAGAGATTTTCCTTCTTCCCCTCCATGATTGAAGTAGATATTTTTTAACTTCTGCAATTCATCAATTATTAAAATTGGTTTTTTACCTTCTTTGACAGCCTCTTTAATACTTTCTTTTATTTTGGTAAAAACCTCATTTAGAGAGAGATTGTTAAAATCAAAATTTTCCTCAATTCCAAATTTAAATATTTTTAAGTTAATTTCTAATTTGTTTAATAGGTATTTTTTATCCCCCTTCTCGAAAAAAATATTTAAAAACTCATCCTTTGTTGGTGTCGCATACTCCCTTAAATCATAATAAAAGAAAATAATATCATCTCTTTTATTTAGTTCTTCTATAACTTTTAACATAACTGTTGATTTTCCTGATGATTTTGGACCATAAACGAATAATATAGAATTTGGTTCTAATTGGCAGTAGGTTTTTAGATAGTTTAATTCTTTCTCTCTATTGTAGAATTTCATAATTTTCACCGTTTTTTAATTAAAACCAGTTTTATAGATTTAGTCATAAATAACAATATTTGAATAATCTGGTTTAAAAAAATAAAAATTAAATTATTATTGATTCTCCTTCTCTAATCTCTTAAATAATTCTTCATCGTCCTCTTCTTCCTCCCCATCAGCATCCAAATTCAAATTGCTCACAATCTCATCTGCCTCCATACTACCACTTTCAGCCTGCCCCCATGCATCAAATAGTTTTTTCTCTGCACTATCAACTTCCTCATCAAACTCATCAATTCTCATTTCAAAGACCTTATTCAACCCCTCAACAGTTTGGTCAAACTCCTTACCATCAAGTATTATATCACTTAATTTTGACTCCAAGAGCTCCGGTTGTATGCTGTTAATCTTACTCCACATTCCTATATTTTTCAATTCTTTTTCGTATTTTTTAACGATTACTAAATTATTTACAAAATTAAACTGTTTCTGATAAGTTTGGAAGGATTTATACTTTAATCTCATTTCCATTTCAATGCTTTTTATGTCCTGTGCAAGCATTTTTTTAGTTAGTTTATCAGCTCCAATACCTTCCTTAAATAATTGCTTCTTTTGTTTATCCAATGATTTTATATCTTTTTTCACCCTATCCAATTTACTTTTTAATCTAATTTTTTCTCCCTCTAAATCCCTTATTGTTAATTTTTCTATTGGATTTTTTTGGAATTTCCCTTTTATTTTATTCCATAAACTCATTGTTATCACCTATTTTATTTCTTCTTTTATTTTCATAATATTTCCAATTATTTTTTAACAAGAACAAAGCCAACTTCTTTAATATGTTTGGTTTCCCCCTTTCCAGAGGATTCATACTCATAAAATACTTTTTTTGCTACTCTCTCGTCCCCTACTTCATTAATAGCCTCTTCCAGCGTAATATACCCTTTTATAATTATATTCTCATCAATATACTTTTTCAATCTTTCAACCTTCTCTTTATCAAATTCTAAGCTCATCAATGGTGCAAATGCCTTAGCATACTCATCCACTTCATTATAGTATAAATTCCCAGTTTCAACATCAAGAAGGGCAAGAGCTATCTTTTTGGATAAATATCTCATTTTAAAGTCATCAGAATTAACAAATTTAATTACTCCATCCTCAAAACCCGTTGGTGAGGCAATTAACAATACAATTTTATCAAAACTGCCATCTTTCACATTCTCCACCACCTCAATTATTTTACCCAATGATACTGGATAAACATCAAAGCCCATTTTTTTGTAATTGTCAATGTTTGCTAAGAACATCCCCTTTAACATTGCCTCCATCTTTTTACCAAACGGATTAAGTTTTTTCTCCTTTAATACCGCCTTTATCTGTTTATTTTTAGGAAGTTCCACTGAATTGTTTGGATTAAATACCTCTTCAATGGATATTACTTTAAAAGTCTTATTTTCTACATTCACACCCGTTTTCTTCATTTCATCTAATTTTTTATCCAATCGTCCAATAAACCATTCCTCATAGGATAATGCGTTTTCTGTTCTTACAAATCTTGAACCCTCTTTTTTAGCATCCCTTATCCTTTTTAAAAGGTCAGTTAATTTCTCATTTTTCTCTTTTAAATTTGTTTTTTCTGATTCCAAGGATTTTATTTTCTCATTTAACTCATCAATAAGGTCTCTGTAATTATCTTCGATATATTCAATTTCTCTGTTTAGTTTTTCTTTTAGTTCTCTATTTTTCTCCATTTCAATTTCCATTCTTATCTTTTCTTTTTCCCCCTCAAATCTTCTTTTTAGCTCTTCCCTCATTTCCTCAATTTTTGAGAGCCCTATTTCGTTTTCCTTTTTAAATTCCTCTCTTAACCTTCTTTTTTCGGTTCTTACAAAATCACGGAGCTCGTAAATTTCATTTTCAAGTTCGTTAATTTTATTATCAATGCCGGTTATAAAATCACTAAACCAGTCTATTTCTTTCATTGCTCTGAATATAGCTTCATCCATTTTATTTTTGTATTCTTCCCATTTGGTTTTTGCATAATCCCTTATTGGAAGTTTTATTGTGTGGTCTTTTATTATCTCATCGACTTTTTTTCCTATGTTGTTGTAATACTCTTTAAGGAGATTTAGCGTCTTATCTGTGCCGTCTCTATTTGCTTTGCTTATTTCCCTTAAAATGTCTTCTGCTGTCCAGATTTCAAACACATTATACTTTAAAATATATTCTACAAGTTGGAGCTCCTTAAAACTATATCTTTTAATTGCTGGGAATTGTTCGTTATTGTGATAAAAACTAAATGCAAGTGTTGCCAATGCCCATTCAAAGTCTCTTCTTGTGCTGTTGTCAATATCTTTTGAGAATGTTCCACATTCTCCATCTTTGTATTTTTCATAGTTTTCTTTTATCCTATTCCACAAATCCACCCTTTTTTCATAAGGTTCATATATTATATCGTATCCATCACTTAATACCCTGTTTGCTTTCTGTTTTAGTTTTTCCAATTGTTCATAATTCCCCTCTGAAAACAAACTCATAATATCCCCTCAATAAACAATTTCATATCGTTATCAATTCTATTTTTTATTAAATCGACACTTTCACCATAGCCTTCAATTTCAAAGTTTATTATTAGTTTTTCATTATTTTCTTTTAATTTGATTGAAATGGAACAATTCCCTTTTTTTGTATATACTTCGTATTTTTTTGTGTTGTTTATAGAACATTCGTAGCTTGCACCGAGTTTTATCATAAGATATTTTAAAAAACTCTCTATCACCTCTTTTTTATCTGTAATCTCATAGTTTAGTGTAGTTTTTTTTGAAGATATTGTTTTTTTTAATTCTTTGATTTCGTAGATTCTTACCTTCTCTTCTGGATTTCCTTCCAAACGGGACATAATATCTTCTACAAAATCATCTATGTTGTCTATATCTGCAATTATTGCCATCTTTCTTATTTTCTCTATATTTCCCTTATTTGACCATCTTTCGATTAGGTAGTCAATTCTCTTTCTCTCAGCATCTTTGTCATAATCTACCACTATTAAATTGCTCATAATATCACAAAATACAATTTGATTTTTAGATTATATATGATTTTTGGTTTTTTGTAATAATTTTAATTTTATCCATTTTGGATAAATGGATATAATATATTACCAACATTTCAAGTACATATAATACATAATAGTGTTGGTCATATTACACTCTAACCTCTAAGACTTTCATATAAGGATAATCTCTGGTGATGAGGTTATATAATGCTAAAAGAATACTTTTTTACGAATATAACCTTTGATATTAATCCAATACTTATTCATAAAACTTCTTTAATATTAATTGGTGTGCTCTATTTTAACTCTTATCTTAGAAACTTCCGAAGGAAGTTTCTTTTTTTTCTACCTAATCTTCTTGGATTATGTGCTGTTATAGTTTCGTTTTCGTATAATTCCATCGCTTTTTTTAAATCTTTTATCATAACTCGCATCTGCACAGGATTTCTTAGTGCATCCTAATAATAATTTATCAGCTACTTTAATCATGAGTATTTGCTTGGTAAATTCTGCTCTCAATGGTATTCCTAACTTATCTACTTCCTCAGCCTTCATAATATTGTCTTTTTTATAATATTGTAGTTAGTATAGGTTATATATATTTTGACCATACTAATTATTTAATCTTCTTAATCACTGCAAGAGATAAATACTCATTCACCTCATCAAAATTAATTTCATCAATTTTCCCTATTTGAATTTTCTCATTTTCGCAGCATGCTCTGCACACAATACCCACAAGATAATCATTTTTATGTTCTTCATCAAGGAGAGCTCTAAGTTTTTCCCCCAAACTTTTAGTCTTCATAACTACGATGGTATCGAATACTCCCAAATATTTTTCCAAATCCTTCCCCTGCGGAAGTATTACAAGATTTTCATCCCCTTCAACAAGTGGAATATTTAACCTTCCCGCACCTGCAAAAGGTGAAGGTATGCCGTTTATAATCTCAACAGGAATATTATTTTCCTTTAAGTAGTTCCAAACATAAGAAAATGTGCTGTAAAGAGTAGGATCTCCTATCGTAATCACTGCCACCTCCCCATCTGTGTTTTTGATAATATTAAATGCTTCTTCCCAGTGTTTTTTTAAATAATTTAGGTCTTTACTCATAGGGAATAATAATTCCACAATATTTTTATTTTCATCTACAATATTTTTAATAATATCATAGGCAACAGATGTTTTTCCTTTTTTAGATATTGGAACAAAGATAGTATCTACTTTTTTTAATACTTTTACCGCTTTTAAAGTTAATAATTCCTCATCTCCGGGTCCCACCCCTATTCCATAAACTTTACTTACCACTATTTCACCTTTTATTTAAATTTATTTTAATATTTTATTTTAACTTTATTATTTATTTTTTTATTTACATTTTTATTTACTTTTTTCATTATATTGCCTTATTTGATTATTTCAGCTCCTTTATTATTCAACTTTGTAATGATTACATTACCGTATTTTTCAAGAACTCCTTTAACTTTCTTAGTATTCTCTTTATTACATAGTGCTATATATGATGGACCTGTTCCAGACAATCCTGCTGTCAGAGCTCCCATTTCAATTGCTTCTATGGCAATATTAGTTGGGAAGTTAAGAGCAGAAGCATATAAAATTCCATTTAAAAACAATGCATTACAGTAGTTTCCACTTAAACACTCGTTAAATGCCACTTCAACATAGTTTTTTAAGAGTTTCATCCTATTTACATCTACATTTTTATTTAAATTTGGTATAAGCACCAAAACATCTATTTCATCATTTTTTATTCCTTCTTCTTTGAAAATATCTCTTTTAATTATTTTCCTGTTTAGATTGTCTGTAATGGTAATTCCACCATAGTATGACGCCGTAGCATCATCATAAGCTCCGGTAATGGTTAAACCTTCATCAAATGACGATTTTATTGCCAAATCAAGTATAAGTTTATCATCTATTTTTTCGTTCAGAGCTCCGAAGGTTGCCAAAACTACCGCATTTGATGTTGCACTACTACTGCTTAAACCTGATTTTATTGGAATTTCTGTTTCTGTAATGACTTTCGCCGAATAATCCAGCTCAAAATAATCTAAAACATTTTTTACGCATGTTTCTATGAGATTTGTCTTTACATTGGGGTGGTCTTTTACCTTTCCCACTATGTGTTTTTTGCCATCATCCATGAGCTCGACAGTTGCCTTTACCTTTAAATCAATGCCAAATGCGGAACCTTTTCCCGTAGCTATTGCGTTTATAATTGTTCCCGATGCAAGGGATACTGCGGAGGATTTCATATTATTATCACTGTTATACATAATTCCACCAAATATACTTTACTTCACAATTAGTTATTTTATATTGTAGATAGAATATGTAATTATTTTTCTTATTTAATGTAAATTATATATATGGTGTCGTATAAATGGTATATGGTGTTAATGAATTTTAAGAGATAGAATATGTAATGCTAATTCTCTTTTATTATTCTTATTATAATGTTCTAATTATAATATGCAAATACGGAAAAAAAATAAAAAATATTTAGAGGGATAATATGGCAAAGACTAGACAATCAGAAGTAAATATTGGAATGGTTGGACACGTGGATCATGGAAAAACTAGCTTAACAAAACAGCTCACAGGCGTATGGACGGACACACACAGTGAGGAATTAAAAAGAGGTATCTCCATTAGATTGGGATATGCTGACTGCGAGATAAGAAAATGTCCAAAATGTCCAGAGCCTGAGGCATATACTGTAAATCCAGTATGTCCAAGATGCGGTTCAAAAACTAAACTACTTAGAAAGGTATCCTTTGTAGATGCACCGGGACACGAAACCCTTATGGCTACAATGCTTTCAGGAGCCTCATTAATGGACGGTGCAATATTGGTAATTGCAGCAAACGAGGAATGCCCACAACCACAAACAAAGGAGCATTTAATGGCATTGGATGCTTTGGGAATTAAAAATATAATAATTGTCCAGAACAAAATAGACCTTGTGGATGAAGAAAGAGCCAAGGAAAACTACAAACAAATAAAAGAGTTTGTAAAGGGGACCGTTGCAGAAAATGCCCCGATTATTCCGATTTCAGCACACCATGGTGCAAATATTGATGTTCTCTTAAAGGCAATTGAAGACATCATACCAACACCTGAGAGAAATACAGAGCTTCCAGCAAGAATGTATGTTGCAAGAAGTTTTGATATAAACAAACCAGGATGTAGAATAAAGGATCTTAAAGGTGGGGTCATTGGGGGGAGCATTATTCAAGGTGTTCTTGAAGTTGGAAATGAGATTGAAATAAAGCCAGGGTTAAAAATTACAGAGGGAAATAAAACCCATTGGGAGCCGATTATTACAAAGATTACATCCCTTGGAGTTGGAGGTAATAAGGTTAAAAAGGCGTATCCTGGTGGATTGGTGGGGGTTGGAACTGAGCTCGACCCTGCCCTTACAAAATCAGATGCTCTCAGCGGAAGCGTTGCGGGAGAACCTGGAACACTACCTGAAACATTGGATAAAATCACTATAAAAGCACATCTCCTTGAAAGAATCGTTGGTGCAAAAGAGGAATTGATAATCGAGCCATTGAAATCAAATGAGGTATTAATGCTGAATGTGGGGACTGCAACAACAGTTGGTGTGATACTCTCTGCAAGGGATGATATTGCAGATATAAAATTAAAACTCCCAATATGTGCGGATAAAGGGGACAGGGTAGCAATGAGCAGAAGAATAGGTTCAAGATGGAGATTGATTGGATACGGTGTAATTCAGTAAATAATTAAAAATAATTAATAAATTTTAAAATACTTTTTTAATGAATTTTATTTAATATACGTTTTGATGTTATATGATGTTAATATATATTATAAGATTAATAATATTCAATGTAAAATAATGATATTATTTTTTTACAGGTGATTTTATGATTACGGATGTTTTAATAATAGGTGGAGGAGGAGCTGCGGCAAGATGTGCCATAGAGTGTAGCAACAAAAATGTAATCATCGCAGTTAAGGGGCTTTTTGGTAAAAGTGGATGCACAGTTATGGCAGAAGGTGGCTATAATGCAGTATTAAACCCAGAAGATGATTTTAAGAAGCACTTTGAGGATACTATGAAGGGGGGGGGATATATAAATAACCCCAAACTTGTAGAAATTCTTGTAAAAAATGCTCCAAAAGAATTAAAAAACTTGGAAAAATTCGGTTCCATATTCGATAGAAACGACGATGGAACAATAGCTCAAAGACCCTTTGGTGGGCAGAGTTTCAATAGGACATGTTATAGTGGAGATAGGACTGGGCATGAGCTCATGGCAGGTTTGATGGAGTATATAAATAAACTTGAAAAAGTTAAAATTTTAGAAGATACCATGGCAATAAAATTAATAGTAAGGGATGATAGGTGCTATGGAGCTCTGTTTTTAAACATGATTACAGGAGATATTTTCCCAATATATGCAAAATCCACAGTCCTTGCAACAGGAGGGGCTGGGCAGTTATACCCAATTACTTCAAATCCTGTCCAGAAGGTTGGAGATGGTTTTGCAATGGCATATAATGAGGGGGTGGAATTAATAGATATGGAAATGGTGCAGTTCCACCCAACAGGAATGGTTGGAACAGGAGTCCTTGTTACAGAAGCTGTAAGGGGAGAAGGGGGAATTTTATACAACAAAAATAAAGAAAGGTTCATGGTAAATTATGACAAAGATAGGTTAGAGCTCTCCACAAGGGATGTAGTTGCAAAGGCAATATACAATGAAATACAGGAAGGAAGGGGAGTAAATGGGGGAGTTTATTTAGATGTATCTCATCTCGATGATGAAATCATTGAAGAACGACTTGAAACTACATTTAAACAGTTCATGGATATCGGCGTAGATATAAGAAAGGAACCAATGATTGTAGCACCAACTGCACACCATTCAATGGGCGGTGTTAAGATAAATGAAAAATGTGAAACTAATATAAAAGGACTTTTCGCCTGCGGTGAAGTTGCAGGAGGAATACATGGTGCAAACCGACTTGGTGGAAATGCACTTGCTGATACTCAGGTATTTGGAGCAATTGCTGGAAGAAGTGCGGAAGAATTTGCAGAAGAAAGCCAATTTAATTTAAAATATATAAAAGAATATGCAAATAGATTAATAATGGATATTAAGGAGGAACTTGCCAGTAAAATGGATAATGAAAATAATAAAAACGAAAACAAAAACAAAAATAACAATGAAAACAACGCCGATGTATATAATGTATTTGAATTAATAAATTCACTTAAAAGTATTATGTGGGACTATGTTTCAATAGTGAGGAACGAAGAGGGACTAAAAAAGGCACTTTCAGAGATAAATGACTTAAAAAATAAAGCAGAAAATGTAAAAATAAACGGAGTGGTTGAAATTCAAAAATACTTTGAATTGAAAAACATGATTACTGTTGCAGAAATTATTGTAAGATGTGCATTGGAAAGGAAGGAAAGTAGGGGAGCTCACTACCGTTCTGACTATCCAGAAACAAAAGAGGAATGGAAGGGAAATTTAGTTGTATGTAATGATGAGATAAAATTTTTAAAATAATGAAAAAAAGAAATAATAAATAAACAATAAATAATAGGATGATAAAAGAGGGATTTTATGCGGATAGCAGGATTAACCGACTTGCACGGAAGAATTGTGAATTTCAGCAGAGTTTTATTATATAAACCAGATATAGTTATTGTTTCTGGGGATATCACCCATTTTGGAAGGGATTTAAGGATAATTGATTATTTGAAATATATAAAGGAAAATGAAAATGTGCAAGTCTTAACAGTTCCTGGAAACTGCGATAATAGGGAATCCATAAATAAATTAAATGAATATAATATAAACATCGATGGAAAATGCGTCGAAATAAACAACATAAAATTTATAGGAATTGGGGGAAGTAATCCAACACCATTTAACACGCCCAATGAATACACCGAGAAAGAATTATACAAGAAGTTTAAAAATGCGATTAAAGGCATAAAAAAAGAGGACTTGATAAATAATTTTATTTTAGTAACTCATTCACCGCCAAAAAATACCATGGCAGATAGAGTTGGGGAGGATAATGTTGGAAGCGAATCGGTAAGAGAGATTATTGAAGAATACGGTCCATCTTTGGTTATATGTGGGCATATACATGAAAGTAAATGCATTGATAAAATAAATAACAGTTATATTGTTAATCCATCGCAGGAATCATTTTTCATATCCGATGTCTTTGACAAAAATAATAAAGTTAATGTCAAAAATATAGAATTAATTGATTTATAGATTAATTATTAATTTTCATTATTTTCAACAATAATCAAAGCATCACCAACACATCCGCCCTTTCCATCCTCTTTTACAAACAATGGATTTATATCAATTTCTTTTATTTCAGGATATATTTCCATTATTGTCCCTAATCTAACCATAATATCAATTATAAAATCGATATCTCTTTTGGGTCTTCCTCTAATTCCTTCTAAAACTTTATATGATTTCAATTCTTTCAATTTATCCAATGCATAATCCCTTGTAATTGGATGAATACCGAATGAAACATCCTTCAAAACTTCGACAAATACCCCACCTAACCCCACCATTATAACAGGACCGAACACGGCATCTCTTTTTCCCCCAACAATAATTTCAATACCTTCAATATATTCCTCAATTAGGACTCCATCAATAACCCCTTCAATTCCGTTTTTTTCCAAATATATTTTTCCGTTTTCCATGATGGTATTAAATGCTTCTTTAATATCTTTTGGTTTAACTATTACGCATCCAGCATCTGATTTATGCAGAATATCAGGGGAGGATATTTTCATTACAACATCATCTAAATTAGATGCATAATTCTCTGCTTCTTCGGGAGTTTTTGCTAAATATCTTTTTGGAACTTTCATTCCATGTATTTTTAAAAATTCCTTTGAATTATATTCATTAGGATTATTAAGAAGGTTTTTAACAATATCCTTATACTTTTCTTTTATTTTCAATAGTTCGTCTTTTATGCTGTTTAAATATTCACAACTATCTTCTTTTATTTTCATGGTGTTGTATTTGTAGGAGCTCGACAGTGCCTCAATTCCACTTTCAGGAGAAATATATGCAGGAACTCCATTTTTTCTTAAATAGCTTTTTGCTCCTTTGATGGATACCCCTCCAACGAATGATGCCACAATCGGCTTACTTATTCCTTCATTTTTCATTTTATTTTTTGTTTCAACAATCACATCTGCAACTTCCAAGGGCTTTGTCATCTCTTGCGGTGTAAGTATTACAAGCATTCCATCGATATTTTTATCGTTTTTAACGATATTTAATGCGTTTTTATATCTATTAGTATCTGCATCACCAATTAAATCAAGAGGATTTGAAATGGATGATGTTGGTGGAAGGTATTTTTTTAATTCTTCCCGCGTAGATTCTTCAAACTCCCCAATGGTTAAACCATACTTTTTACAGCTATCGGCAGCTATTACTCCAAATCCTCCCGCATTTGTAATAATTCCTATTTTATCACCTTTCATAAGTGGTTGTGTTGAAAATACATGCATTAAATTAACCAATTCTTCAAAGGTTTCCACTGTAAGGACTTTTCCTTTTTTAAATGCAGCATTATATATTTGGGCATCCCCCGCCAAACTTCCAGTATGGGATGATGCTGCCTTAGCTCCTGCTTCTGTTTTTCCACTTTTTAAGGCTATAATTGGTTTAACCTTTGCAAGTCTTTTTGCAGATTCTATAAATTTTTTATCCTTTAATCCTTCAATATAAAATACAACAACCTCCGTAGTATCATCATGAATTAAATATTCCATTAAATCGCTTTCCTGAATGTCAATTTTATTCCCAAGGCTGATTATTTTTGAGAATCCCAAATTTAAAAGGGGTGCTATATCAAGTATGGCTGTTAATATCGCTCCACTTTGGGATATAAATGTTATATTTCCCTCTTTAAAATATTCTTTGCTGAATGAGGCGTTTAATCTGTTGTGCATGTTTATTATCCCTAAACAGTTCGGACCTATTATTCGTATGTTATATTTTTTTGCTATTGTTTTTACTTTCTCTTCGAGCTCGTAATTTCCAACCTCTGAAAAACCTGCGGATATTATCACCGCTCCTTTTATCCCCTTCTTTCCACATTCTTCTAAGGTATTCGGTATAAGTTTTGCAGGTATGGTTATTACCGCTAAATCAATATTATCGGGAACCTCCAATACAGATTTATAGCACTTGATGCCCAGTATTTCGTCGTATTTTGGGTTTATTGGATAAATTTTGTTAGTGGGGTTTTTTCCAAATGCCATTAGATTTTTCATTATGGCGTGCCCCACTTTCCCCTCGGTGCTGGATGCTCCAATTACTGCAATGGATTTTGGATTAAAGATTTTATCAAGCATATTTACCCCCTAATTTTTTTAGTTAAATATTATTTTATAATATATATCTTAATCTTATAAAGTTATATCTTAACTTTAATTTATAAAAATTTTATTTTTTATTTAAAATAAAATATTAAAAATAAAAATTAAAGTGTTTTAAAAATAATAAAATAATTTTTTTTATATTAAGATTATTTTCCACAATTTTCAACAATTTCTTTAATACTGCCTACAACATACACCACCTGTTCCCAAGTTAAACCATAAACACTCATTTTTACTTCTTTTGTGGTTCCTCTCCTTATACCGCCGATTCCTCTTTTCTTCAATTCGTCGTAGAAGAAATAGCCTCTTCTTTTATCTCTCTGTGCTATTTCATCAAGCACTGGGGTTTCAAATTTGATTAAATCATGTTCCTTTGGTTTTACTCCAATTTGTTTAAATCCAATCTCTTCGAGCTTATCCACTACAAACCTTGTTTTCTTAATTTCTTCATCCCAATGTTTAACCCTTTCTACAATGTGCGGGAAGCTCGCCATAAGAGATACTATCGGAGCTCCCCTACTTGTGCATCCAAGCATTTCAACTTCTTTAATAGGGTGGGTTTTTGATGTTCTCAATACCTCCTCTGCAAATTCAGTTCTTATAGCCAATAACCCTATTGGACCAGAAGCCGCCATACTTTTATGTCCCGAACATGCTAAAAAGTCAGCATTTAATTTTTTACCTTTTACAGGCATTCTTCCAACGCTATATGCACAATTCAATAAAAATGGATAACCCCTATCTTTTGCAATTCTTCCTACTTTTTTAGCATCTGCAAGGTTTCCATAGTTTCCATCCACATGTGTAAGGAGTATTAAGCCGATATTTTTCCCTTCATCCTCTAAATTATCGATAACTTCTTTATAGCCTTCGGGATTTATTCTATATGTAGGATAGCCCTCGCTTTTTACCTCTGCATAATTTAATTTCGCCCTTTCCATAGCAACATAGGATGTGTAATGGGCGTTTTCATCAAGAACTACATAATCCCCTTCTTTACATATTGAGTGCATGACAATAAATTTACTTTCCCGAGCTCCGTGTGTTGGTCTTGATATATCCATATCTAAAAATTTTGACATGTCGTTTAAGAATTCGCAGATTGGTGGAGTTTCAACCTTATCAAGTCGCCCTCCACAGTAGTCGCAAACACTGTATCCATCCCAGTATTCATACATTACTTTTTTTGATTCCACTGGAAGAACCCCTCCTCTTTGAATGGGGTTTAAATCAATCATTTCTCTTCCGAGATGTCTTCTAATGTTTCTGTATTTATCAAGATTTATATTTTCCTCCATACAATCACCATTATATTATAATATATAATATACTTTTAATTTATTTATATTAAGATTATTTTAGATTAATATCCAATAGGCATTTTTTAAATCCTATTTCTCTAAATTTCTTATCTATTGTTTTTAATTTATCTATATCCATTTCAAATTTATAAACTTCCTCTTTATTTATTTCAATAATGGCAATACCATAAAAATGCCTTACTCTGAAATAACCCTCAATATTTAAAAATGATGCTAAAAATCTTTCGGCTTTTTCTACCATTTTTAGTTTATCCTTCGTAATGGGCGGATTTAAAACCCGCGTAGCTAAACAAGTATCTTTTTTTGGAATATCGAGATTTAAATATTTTGAAAGGTTGATTATATCATTTTTGGAAAATTTTAGTTCTGCAAGTGGTGATTTTATATTATATTCTTTATATGCCATCATCCCAGGTCTATCTTCAAACAAATCATCATAGTTTGTTCCATCCACGATGATTATGTCATCATCAATTGCATCGTTGCTTAATTTATTTTTTTCTTTTAGGAGCTCCTCCGCCATGAACTTTTTACAGTAGTAGCACCTATTTTTTAAATCGTTATTTATTTTAGATATTATATTTTCACTATCCATATAATTTAATGTTATGACTTTATGATTTATATTATGTTTTTTAGCTCGTTCTATTACATTATTTACGGCATCCTCTGAAAAAAAGCCGTTATTTAGTGTAATGGCAAGAGTGTATTTTGCGTTATCGGAGCTCACCTTGGCTACCAATGAACTATCTATGCCACCGGAATAAGACACTATCACTTTTTTTCCTTTAAAATAATCTTTTAATTTTTGGTATTTTTCCATTAACATTTAAATCCCATATCATTTATCATTTTTATATCGTCATCAATATTTCTTCCCTTAGTAGTTAAGTAGTCTCCAACCATAAGTCCATCAAGGGATAAAAGAGCCAAACTCTGCAAATCATTTAAATTATATTCCCTTCCACCGCAGAGCCGTATCTCTCTATCTGGTAAGTATATTTTTGCTATTGCTAAGGACTTTAATGCCTCAATTGGTGTAATTCTTTTTATTTTATTTTCCACAATTAAGTTATATATTTTTGTTCCCTCCATCGGATGGATAATGTTTAAAGCTATGCCATCTACATTAAGGTTTCTCAATTCCTCAAACATCTTAATTCTGTCTTTGAAAGTTTCTCCAAGTCCAAATATTCCCCCACTACAAACCTCCAATCCCAATTTTTTGGCAGTTTTTATTGTTTTTATTTTGTCATCGTATTTATGTGTGGTGCATATATTATCAAAATAATCCCTCGAAGTTTCCAGATTGTTATGTATTCTAACATTTAATTCTTTTAATTCTTTTAATCTGTCTTTATCGAGAATCCCCAATGAAGCACAGACCTTTAAATTTGTTTTTTCTTTTATTTCCTTTATTGTATCGATTATTTTTTCAAATTCGTCATCATTTACAGTTTTTCCACTTACAACTATTGAAAGCCTGTGGCTGTATTTTTCTATGTATTTTGCATATTTTAAAATCTCTTCCTTGGGTTTTAAGTCATAAATATTGATATTTACCTTATTATATATGGACTGAGAACAAAACGCACAGTTTTCAGGACATCTTCCAGATTTTGCATTTATTATGGAACATAAATCGATTTTATTGGTATTACTATTGGTACTATTATTAGTATTTTTGCTATCATCATCATTGCCGTATTTTTTATTGTTATAATATTTTTTAACGGAATATGCTATATAAAGCAAATCATAAACATCATAGTCCCAAAGTTCGATGGCATCTTTATATGTTATTTCGTTTCTAATAGATTTTTCATAAAATTGTAGGAGCTCCATGGTATCACTAAAATGAGTATATAAAAATTATAATAAAAATAGCAAATATGATAAATATATAGTATATATGGCATATAATGAATATAATGTATAAATATAATGTATAAATAGAATATATAAAATAAAAAAATATAAAAATTAAACCTATGCACCGTATTTTTTGGATAACCCCATCAAATCAAGCAGTATTGGTAATATATATTTACCTCTTATCCAGCATAACCCTCCTTTATATGTGGAAAACTCGTCGAATTTTTCCACATCATCAACCCTTACACTTTTACCCCATATTAATATAGGAATTGGGTCTGCTGAGTGGTCTTTTTCCTCTATCGGTGTAGAGTGGTCTCCGGTCAATACTATATAAACCTCGTTTTTATCGATATTATCAAGTATATATTTAAACATTTCATCTACTTTTTCAATCACTTTCTTTTTGAGTTCGTAGTTTCCGTCATGTGAGGCTTCATCTGCACCTTTCACATTGATTAATATAAAGTCATAGGTTTTAAGTCCATTCACAATAGCCCTTGCCTTATTCATGAAGTTTGTTTCAGGCGTTCCAGTAGCTCCTTCAACATCTATGTAATCCAATTTTACCATTTTTGCAATACCTTTTATAAGACCAGTTCCTGCAATACATGCTCCTTTTAATCCATATTTTTCACTGAATGGCTGAATAGTTGGAACCTTTCCAACACCCCTTGGCAATATAATATTTGCAGGAGGAAGTCCATTTTTCCTTCTTTCTTCATTTACTGGATGGTTATTTAATTTTTCATAAGATATTTTTATTATTTTATTTACTATATCAGCGGTTCTTTTTGCCTCTTCTGAATCATCCAGAGGTTTTATTTCTGGAACCTTTAATCCTTCGTGGTGTGGGTCTCCTTCGGTTATTTTATCGCTTAATTTGTCTCCCCTTAAAACAAGTGCTGCCCTATATCCACCTGATTGTTTGAAGATTACCTTAACTCCATCAACTTCAATACCATCAATTGCTTTTTCGAGCTCTTCCGTGTTTTTTATCCTTCCAGCTCTTCTGTCGATTACGACAAAATTTTCATCAACGGTGGCAAAATTACATCTAAATGCTATATCCCCAGGTTGCACATCAATGCCTACACCCGATGCTTCAAAAGGCCCTCTTCCAGTGTAGTTTTCATGAGGGTCATATCCCAATATAGCCAAATGTGCAGTATCGCTTCCGGGTCTAACTCCAACATCAACGGCATTCATTATACCACAAATACCTTCTTTTGCCATTCTGTCTAGTGTAGGCGTATTAGCTTCTTTTAAAGGCGTATTTCCCTCAGCATTTGGTCTATCACCTACTCCATCAATAATAAAAATAATAGATTTCACTATATCACCACTACTTTTTTATGAGATATAATTTTTAAATTATTAAAATCTTTTGGTTAATAGTAAAATTGACTTTAATATTTCTATTAATGTGTAAATTTACATTTAATTCACTAAAAGGGATTAATAATAAAAATATTTGCAATTGATAAGAATAAGTATGAAAATAAGAAAATTAAAAAAGAAATCAAAAAAGAAATTAATGAACCTAATCCCATAAGGGTTCTTAGGTTCAGCACTTAGCATTTTCCGCCCATACCTTTAATGGCAAGATATTTCCCATAAAACATTGATTTTTTTAATACAATATTGACTTCATTGAGGAATTGTTTTGCCAATTTGTCAAGGTATATCTTAAATTCCCCATTGTAAATTAGTTCATCACTTTCATTTGGGGATTTTATATCTATTCCAAATTTAGGTCCGCCTCATCCAAATCCTTCGAAGTATATTACCAAGGAATCAGCGTTTGCTTTTTTAATCTTTTCTTTTATAAATTCCATGGCATCTTCGGAAATGCTCACAGGTATCATAAAATATCACCATCTTTAAATAGGTAAAAATATTCAATAATATATAGCATTATACTATTAGATTTTATAATATATAAATGTTGTGTCATAATTATGAACATATGTGTATTTAAATTTTCTTATGGCATAAAGTATATTATATACAGTATATAAAAAATATATATAATAACGACATAAATTAACCAATAATTATAAAAAATATGGGAAAAGAAGATAAAAAGGCATAGTCATATATGTTAAAAAATAAAAATTTAAATTAATTTAGTTATCTTTTCCATAACTATATATTATAATTTATAAAAAATTGGAGGGATATATATGCAAATGGTTCCAGCATCAGGATATGATAGGGCAATTACTGTATTCAGCCCAGAAGGAAGACTTTATCAGGTAGAATATGCTAGAGAGGCTGTTAGGAGAGGTACCACAGCAATAGGTATTAAATGTAAAGATGGAGTTATTTTAGCAGTAGACAGGAGAATAACAAGCAGATTAATAGAGGTATGCTCCATAGAGAAAATATTTCAAATAGATGATCACATAATGGCGGCAACTTCTGGACTTGTAGCTGATGCAAGGGTTTTAATTGATAGGGCAAGAGTTGAAGCTCAGATAAACAAAATAACTTATGGAGAACCTGTAACAGTTGAGGCTCTTGCAAAAAAAATTTGCGACATTAAACAGGCATACACACAACACGGTGGGGCTCGACCATTTGGTATTTCCCTATTAATTGCAGGTATTGATAGACACAGTTCAAGACTATTTGAAACAGACCCAAGTGGGGCGTTGGTTGAGTATAAGGCAACGGCAATAGGCTCTGGAAGACCAGCTGCAATGGAAATCCTTGAAGAAAAATATAATGAAGATTTAACGATTGAAGGGGCTCTTGAACTTGCAATATATACATTGAGTAAAATTACAGGGGGAGAATTAAAACCAGAAAATGTAGATATGGCAGTGATTAAATCAGAAGAAAAAATTGTAAAAAAATTACCATTTAAAGAAATTGAAATGCATGTAAAAAAAGCATTAGATGATTTAAAGGCGGAAGAAGAAAGCGAAGAAGAATTAAATAAAAATAGTAAAAATGAATAATATAAAAAATAATAATAAAAATTTTTTTTATTTTTTAAGTTTTATTTTTAACAATATCTATTCATCGAAAGGTATATAAATAAAAAAAGGGATATTATGGTGTCGTTGGAAAAGGCTGTAATTGCACGGCTTCAATCCCATGGGGAAAAATTTGAAATATTGGTGGACCCTTATTTAGCTGCTAAATTAAAAGAAGGTCAGCCAATAGATATTTCTGACATACTGGCGGCTGAGGCGGTTTATAAAGATTCTGGAAAAGGAGAAAAAGCTTCAGAAGAATTGCTGGAAAAAGTTTTTGGAACAACAGATATTCATGAAATAGCCAAAAAAATTATATTAAAAGGCAATGTTCAACTTACCGCCCAGCAGAGAAAAGAGATGAAAGAACAGAAGAGAAAACAAATCGTTTCTTTAATTGCAAGAAACACTATAAACCCTCAAACTGACACCCCTCATCCTCCAAAAAGAATCGAAAATGCATTGGAGGAGATACGGGCAAACATTGATATTTATAAAAGTGCCGAAGAGCAAATTCCTAACATTATTAAAGACCTTAAAAGAATATTACCAATTAAATTTGAAAAAAGGGAAATTGCAGTCAGAATACCGCCAGAATATGCTGCTTCAGCTTACCATTCACTCCATGAATATGGAACAATAAAACAGGAGGAATGGCAGTCCGATGGTTCTTTGGTATTTGTTATTGAAATCCCAAGTGGAATTGAAAATGAATTCTACGGATATTTAAACAAAGTTACAAAGGGCAATGTTCAAACTAAACTCTTAAAAAGATTTTAATAAAATAAATAATTAATAGCGGTTTGAAAATTATAAAATATATTATAAAATATATATCATAAATTACATAAAAAAATAAAAATGGTGATAAAAATGACGGAATTTAGCCACACAAAAAAGATAGGTTCAGCAGGAAGATTCGGACCAAGATACGGTAGAAAAATTAGAGTTAGAGTTAGAGATGTTGAAATAAAACAGAAAAAGGATTATAAATGTCCCGTTTGTGGATTCCCGAAATTAAAAAGAGTAGGCACTTCCATATGGCTGTGTAAGAAATGCGGTGCTAAAATAGCTGGTGGAGCATACACACCAGAAACAGGTGCTGGTAAGGTAGTGGCAAAGGCTATAAGAAGAGTTATTGAGAGTAAGAACAGAGAAATCTAATTATTTAATTTTTTAATTTTATTTAATTCATTAGTTATTTTTTATTTTGGTGAGATTATGGCAGAATATAGATGCTCAAATTGTGGCAAAATAATAACCCAGGAAGAATTAGGTTTAAAGGCAAAATGTCCTTATTGCAGTAATAAAATTTTGATAAAATTAAGACCAAGAGTGGTCAAAAAAGTAAAAGCAAGATAATTAGGCAAAATATATTGCAATAGGTAATAGAATGATGGTAATTACAACATCAAGAAAACCTTCTCAAAGAACACGAAGTTTTGTAAATGATTTGGCAAGAATACTCAATGCAAAAATATTAACCCGGGGTAAAACTCCATTAAAAGATATTCTCAACGAATATAATAAATTGATTGTTGTAGGAGAATATAAGGGAAACCCTGGAAAAATAAAGTTTTATGATGTTAATAGAAATAAAATAATATCTATATTAATATCTGCAAAGCTTCAAAGAGAAGTCTGCGAAGAAGAAACTGCAAATTTGAAAGGAAAAATAAGCATGGAGTTCATGGGAAATGCCAAAAAATATCGAAAACTATTTTATGATTTTTTTAGTAATTTCAATATAGTGAATGATAATTCGCCATTTAGAATGTGTTTTGAAGGTTCTTCATCAGATAAGAATATATTTTATATACAATTTTATGAAAATGATAAAAAGATTGGACCATTAATTATTGTTAAATCTTTAAAGATTTTAGAAGTTAATAAAGATATTAATATGATATAATGTTGCTGCAATAGGCTTAATGTAATTTTATTAAAATAATTAATATAAAAAGGATAAATATTATGAACACCGATATATCCAATACTGTGGGTACATTAAATATAAATGTAGATAAATTCAATACTGATAAAGTTAATTCAGATAAGTCCATATGTTTTAGTTTGGAAATAGAATGCAGTTCAGTGGATAAGGCAAAAATAATATATGATAGCATACTTTTAGAACATCTCAATTCTCAGGTAAGGTCAAAGAGCGTTATGAAACTTGAGAATAACATAATATTTATAGAAACTGTTGCAGATGAGCTCAGTATTTTAAAGGCATCGTTGTATTCATATATTAGATGGATAAAGGTTGCGGAAAGTATTTATAAATTAACATCCGAACAATAATTATAATAGATATATAATATTTATACATCATATAAAAAATATAAATAAAAAAGGAGGGAAATTATGGAATTACCACCAAATGTTCAAAATCAATTAATGCAGTTTCAACAACTTCAACAGCAGTTGCAGGCTATTGTTTTCCAAAAACAACAGATAGAAACCCAAATAAAAGAAATAGAAAAGGCTTTGGAAGAAATGGATAAATCACAATTGGAGGAAGTATATAAAATGGCTGGTGGCATACTGGTAAAAAGAAATAAAAAAGAAGTAGGAGAAGAATTAAATGAAAAATTGGAAACCTTAAAATTAAGGACTAAAACATTGGAAAAGCAGGAAGAAAAAATGCAGAAGAGATTAATGGATTTGCAAGAATCATTACAAAAAACCCTTCAAGGTGCTAATGTAGCATAATTCTTTTTTTAATTTTAATTTTTTATATTTATTTGCATATATTTTTATATAATTTTCAACAAGATATATTCTTTATATTTTTAAGTAAAGCTACGAATGTATGTTTTAGATATCATTTATTATTACTTTATTTATTATTTGAGGAGATAAGATGAAGTATATATTTATCACTGGTGGTGTGGTTTCTTCATTGGGAAAAGGAATTACCGCTTCATCCATAGGGAGACTTTTAAAAGCAAGAGGATTTAAAATAAACATGATAAAAATAGACCCCTATTTACAGATAGATGCTGGAACCATGTCTCCCTATGAACACGGTGAGGTATTTGTCACAGATGACGGTGGGGAAACCGATTTAGACCTTGGAAACTATGAAAGATTTGTTGATATATGTTTAAAAGCAGATAACAACATTACCACAGGAAAGATATATTGGAGCGTCCTTTCAAAAGAGAGGAGAGGAGATTATTTAGGAAAAACAGTCCAAGTAATCCCCCACATTACCAACGAAATAAAGGATAGGATAAAAACACTTGGAAAAGAAAGCGACATTACAATAGTGGAAATCGGAGGAACTGTTGGAGATATTGAAAGCCTTCCGTTTTTAGAGGCAATAAGGCAATTTAAGAAGGATGTAGGAAGGGATAATGTATTGTATATCCATGTATCGCTCCTGCCATTCATAAGAACTGCTGGTGAGGTAAAGACAAAACCAACTCAACACAGTGTAAAGGAACTCAGAGGAATTGGAATTCAACCCGATATATTGGTTTGTAGAACTGAGATACCAATAGGTGAAAAAACCAAGGAAAAACTTTCATTATTCTGCGATGTTGAAAAAGAGGCAGTAATTGAAGCAAAAGATGCAAAAACAATTTATGAAGTTCCATTAAATCTTGAAAAAGAAGGCATTGCTAAATTAATTGCAAAAAAACTTAAATTAAATGAGATAAATAATGCAGAGCCAGATTTAAAGGAATGGAGAATAATAGTAGATAGAATAATAAACCCATTAAACGAAATTACAATAGGTATTGTAGGTAAATATGTGGTGTTAAAGGATGCCTATATGAGCATAATAGAGGCTTTGGTTCATGCTGGGGCTAAAAATGATACAAAAGTAAATATAAAGTGGATAAGTTCAGAAGAGCTTGAAACTGATAACTATGAAGAAATACTAGATAATTATAGGGAAAATGAAATTTTAGATGGGATACTTATCCCAGGTGGATTTGGTGAAAGAGGAGTTAATGGAAAGGTTAATGCCGTTAAATATGCTAGGGAAAATAAAATCCCATTTTTGGGAATATGTTTAGGTATGCAGTGTGCAGTAATTGAGTTTGCAAGGAATGTTTGTAATTTAAAGAATGCAAATTCCACAGAATTTGATAAAGAAACACCATATCCTGTAATAGACCTTCTTCCAGAGCAGAGGGAAATAGAGGAGAAGGGAGGAACAATGAGACTTGGGGCATATCCTGCAATTTTAAAGGAAGGAACCCTTGCACATAAATTGTATGGAAAAACAGAAGTAAATGAAAGACACAGACACAGATATGAAGTAAATCCAGAATATCACAAGATTCTTGAAGAAAATGGATTGGTTATTTCTGGAACATCACCAGATGGAAAACTTGCAGAGTTTGTAGAGCTCCCAAATCATCCATACTTCATAGCTACACAGGCACACCCTGAATTTAAATCAAGACCAAATAAACCACATCCATTGTTTGATGGGCTTGTTAAGGCTTCTTTAAAGAATAAACAAAAAAATAAATAAGAATAAATAAGAATAAATAAAATTAAAAATCTAATATGGAATGTAAATGGTGATATTATATGTTTGATGCTAAAAAATTCATTGAAGAATCCATTTCAGAAATAAAGGAACAAATAGGAGATAAAAAAGCAATAATTGCACTTAGTGGTGGAGTTGATAGTTCAGTAGCCGCAGTTCTTACCGACAGGGCAATAGGGGACAGACTTTTAGCAGTCTTTGTTGATACAGGGCTTATGAGAAAAAATGAAGCAGAGGAAATTTATAAAATATTTAAAGAGGATATGGGTCTTAACTTAAAAATAATCAATGCAAAAGATTTATTTTTAAAAGAATTGAAGGGAGTGGATGACCCAGAAGAAAAAAGGAAGATAATAGGAAGGTTGTTTATTGAAGTGTTTGAGGAAGTTGCAAAGGAAAACGGTGAAGAGGTTCTTGTTCAAGGAACTATTGCACCAGATTGGATAGAAAGTGAAGGGGCTATTAAAACACACCACAACATAGCATTGCCAAGCGGAATGGTGCTTGAAGTTGTTGAACCGTTGAGAGAATTATATAAGGATGAGGTAAGAATATTAGCTAAGGAATTGGGGCTTCCAGATAAAATAGCAAACAGACAGCCATTCCCAGGTCCAGGTCTCGCAGTAAGAATTTTAGGAGAAATTACAGAGGAAAAATTGAAAGTGTGCAGGGAAGCAAATGCCATAGTTGAGGAAGAGATAGAAAAAGAAGGTCTCGATAAAGATTTATGGCAGTATTTTGCTGCTGTGCTTGATACAAAGGCAACGGGTGTTAAAGGAGATATAAGGGAATACAACTGGGTTGTAGCAGTAAGGTTTGTTGAATCCCTTGATGCCATGACTGCAGGTGTGCCTGAACTCCCATTCAGTGTGTTGAAAAGAATAAGTAAAAGAATCACATCAGAAGTTCCAAATGTTGCAAGGGTTGTTTTAGATATTACAGATAAACCACCGGCAACAATTGAATTTGAGTAAGTTTATTTTTTTACTCTTTTATTATTTATTTTTATAATCTGAATAATTATTATAGGATATTCCTATTTTAACAATAAACAATTAATATATATATTTATCATCAAGTTCATAGTAATAAAGTTTAAATTTTGAATCACCTGCTTTAATTATCGATGAAATTTCAGAAATGTTCTCTTAAATATGTTTTAAATTTTTATAATAACATCCCCTTAGAACACCCATACTATATAGATTCAAAAAAAGAAGGAAACAAGAAATAGCAATAAAAAAGTAATTATAATTTAATTTATTGCCGCTTATGAATGAGAAGTTAGAGGTGATATTATGTATTTTGAAGATTTTTCTAAATATTTATGTGCATACTCTGATTTTAAAGATGCTGATTTTGCAATCTTTGGGATCCCATACGATGCCACAACATCCTACAAACCTGGTGCTAGATTTGGACCAGACGAAATAAGAAAATCATCATGGGGATTGGAAACATTTAGTCCAGTATTAAAAAAAGATTTAATTGATGCAAATGTATGTGATTTATACAATATTATTATCGAAGGTAGTCAAATGGATATTATTAAAAGAGTATATAATGCATCTAAAAATATTATTAAAAGAAAAAAAATACCAGTAGTAATGGGTGGAGAACATTCCATTACCTATCCCATAGTAAAAGCCGTAAAGGATATATATAATGATTTTATTTTAATACAGTTCGATGCCCATTGTGATTTAAGGGAAGAATATATGAGTAATAAATACTCTCATGCCAGTGTAATTAGAAGATGTTTTGATTTAACAAAGGATATTTATCAGTTTGGAATAAGAAGCGGGGATAAAGAAGAATGGGAATTTGGATGGGAAAATAATAATATATGTATGGATTTACCTACAAAGGAAGATATAAAAGAAATTGAATCATTGGATAAACCAATATATATTACAATAGATATAGATGTTTTAGACCCCGCATATGCTCCTGGAACAGGAACTCCTGAGCCATGTGGATTTTCTACAAAAGAATTGATGAATTCGTTATATTTATTTAAAGAATTGAAAGATAATATAGTAGGTTTTGATGTTGTTGAGGTATCACCACCATACGATGTTGGAAACATCACATCAATTGCTGCGGCTAAGATAATAAGGGAGCTCATACTAATGATAATGTAATATAGGAAATATAAAATAAGGACTTACATAAATATAATTATTTTTTTAGAGATGATACAATGAAAAACGCTGTTTACATTGTTATATTAATTTTAATAACAATTTTAACTGTAAGTTTTGCAACATTATTTTTTACAGTGCAGAATTTCAAAATGGAGTTAAATATAGACAATATGACGAATGTCGATAACAATATAAAATTTACATTTAATGAACCCAAAAAACCTATTATTCTTGTTCATGATGTGAGTCCAATATATCTTAAAGAATTAAAAGAAATTGTAAATATAATAAATAGGAACAACTATCAAAATAGAACATTTTTGTTTATAATAGTAAATCATGCCAATAAATATAATATTGAAAACTATCCAAATTTTGTAAAATACCTGCAATTTTTAGAAAAAGAAGGTTATCATTTGGAGTATCATGCGTACAATCATATAGGGGGTGAATATAATTGTAATAAAACAGTCGCTGAGAAAAAATTAAATGAATCATTTAAAATACTAAATGACTGCGGTATAGATACTAAAAAAATAAAATATTTCATACCTCCAAGATACAAAATATCAAAGGACTCAGAAGAGGTATTTTTAAATAAAAATATCAGCATTATAATGGATTATTACCTATTGAAAAAGGATAATAATTCAATGGAAAAAATTATAATTACAAATAAAGAATATACATGGTATATGCCAAAAAATCTTGTTAAAATTACAGAACTATTGGCAATTTCAGATTATAAAACATCTCAGCATCAGTTTTATCTATCCATACATCCAAAAGCCGTAAATTATGGAGGAGGTTTGGAATTTTTAAATTATTTTTTAAATACAACAAAAAATTAATATATATGGAGGGGTGTAGATATGTGCAATGAGACTCCTGAATATTTTGTAAAAAAAGGCATAGCCGCTGGAAATAATGGAAATCACGAAGCGGCATTAAAATACTTTAATCGAGCTATTGAAATCAAACCCACATACATAGATGCCTGGTTTTATAAAACACTTGCACTTAGAAATTTGGGACGATACGATGAGGCATTAGAATGTTTTAAAAAAGCTTTGATATTGGATAGATTAAAAAATAATAAATAAGAAGCATAAAAAATAAGAGATATACACTATAATGTTATATAAAGATGATAGAATGGATATAGGAATGGTTATTCATGGACCTGAAATAATCGACACAGGTTATGCAAAAAAAATCTTGAACATTTTAAAAGATTTTTCAAATGAGTATAATATACATGTGAATATAAGAGCAAAGCTTGGGGGGACTATGGGTCGGGTGGCTGTAATAGACAACAACCTGCAAGATGTAATTGATATTTCAGAAAAACTTGTTCCATCCATGAGTTTGAAAAAATTAGGAGATAATGATATTCTAATTTTAATGAACTATGGAAAATCAAAGGAAACTGGTCATACATTTGGGAAAATCGTTGTAGAGAGGTCAGGAATCTATAAACCAATAATCCAAATAGAGAGACCCGGAGAAAAGGATGGAACAATTTTAATATGGAATAAGGATAAATATAATATGAATAACATTAATAAAAATTTAAATCTTTTAATAGAATACCTCTCAAAAAAATTAAATTTGAATATAGAGGAATGTATAAGCAATGGATTAAACATATGGAATGAAGGAAACAGACTATTTAGAAAGATCCATGGGGTTGATATTGGAGAACCTGTAATGATAAATGGAATAGTGGTAGGCAGGGCAAAAGGAGCTCCTGTAATATTAGTATCTGAAAATAACAGATTAATAGATATAATTAATGGCGAAGTAAAATGGCATGGAGTTGAAAAACTGGGCGAGATTAATTTAAAAAGTGCTATTGTAAAGACAGGCATTCTAAGAAGGCATCCATCCAATACCAATAGGAATAAGAAAAATAATACTATAAAAAAAATAACAATGAAAAAAACAAACCATAAAGGAGAAATTATTTTTGTAAATCATGCAGGGGAAGATGTTTTAGAGAAAATAAAAAATAAAAATGTTTCTACTGTAATCACTGTTGGAGATGATACTACAATCATCTGCGGAGATATTTTAGCCAGATTTGGTATTAAGATAATAGGCATTACAGATGGCGATAGGGATGATATTTTAAAAAATCCAATGATTACAGAAGGTTCAAATATATTTCTAATAAAAAACTGCAAAGATGATGATGTGGGGAAGATGTTGGAAGAAAAATTAAAAAATAAAAAACTGACTTATGAGAATACACTACAATATATAAAAGAATTTTTAAACAATAATAAAATTAATTATGATGTATATAAATCTTAAAGTAAAGTAAAATTAACTAATTAACATTCCTTTAAACATGTTTAAACCATCATCTGAGCCCAATATTTTTTCACTGGCTCTTTCAGGATGAGGCATTAATAAAACACAGTTTTTCATTTCATTACACACTCCTGCTATATTGTCAACTGAACCGTTTGGATTAGCCCCTTCGGTAATTTCTCCGTTTTCATCACAGTATTTAAATACTATCATATTCTTTTTATACATCTTTTGAAGGGAATCTTCATCAGTATAAAATCTACCTTCTGCATGAGCTATTGGTATTTTTAATACATCTCCTTTTTTATAATACTTTGTAAATGGTGTGTTGTTGTTTTCAACTCTAATATATACCCATTTACATATAAATCTTGCGTTTATGTTATTTGTTAATGTTCCATATGAAAAACCAGCTTCTAAACCTATCTGAGCTCCGTTGCAGATACCCAATACTGGTTTTCCATCATCAACCATCTTTTTTAATCCTTTTATTACTGGTGTTTTTGAGCTTATGGCACCTGCCCTTAAATAGTCCCCATAGGAAAACCCACCTGGAATTACTGCACCTTTAAATTTACTTAAATCTGTTTCAGAAAACCATACCAATTTTGGATTTCCTCCTGCCAATTTAATAGCATGACATACATCCTTATCACAATTTGTGCCTAAAAATTTTACAACTGCAATATCCATAGTATCACTTAATTTTATAATATTATATTTTTTATATGTGAATTTTTATATAATTATAATATGATTAAATATAAAATTATATTCTCTTTAATTCAGAAGCTAAGACCTTTAAAAATTCTCTTGTTAATATATTAACTTTTTCAGTTCTATCTGCTATTTCCACAATTTTTACTCTCAATCTCTCTTCATCACAGTATTCGATATCTCTTGCTTTAATGGTTTTTCTCTTATCCTTTTTCGCGTTTTCCTCAGCCAATATTGTTGTGGTTACAATATATTCCTGCAAAATTTCCACAAGTTTTTCAACTGATTCAGTAGATATATTCATATTGGTGTTTTCTTTCATCAATCTCTTAACTGTCCCTTTTGGTATCATAATAAAACCTCCTGTTTAAAATATTAAATAAATATTGTATTTAAATTTATTTAAAGGTTATGTATCCTTTTTATTTTAGAAAAAATACCTAAAATAAAAAATATTTATAAAATATATTATAATCTAAATATCTAAATATACATCATAAAAGAATATTATGAAAACTAAGATGTAAATAAATTAAATATCATTATATTAAAATTTAATTAATTTAAAAACTCTATCATTTTCCCTCACAATATTGTTTAGCTTTACACCAATATTCTCTCCTTTTTTTCCAATACTTATGGTTTTATGGTTTATTTGGATGGAATTTATTTTTTCCTCCACACATCCTGTTTTATTGCCTATAATCAATATTTCGTCCCCTACTTTTAAATCATCTATAAGTTTTATCTCTGCAACTCCAACTTTTTTATAGAAATTAACAACAGTTCCAATTTCTACCTTTCTATATGGTGAAGCATTCCCTTCTATTTCATACTGAAAATCATGGTTATTGGTTAAATCTCTAAAATAAAATCCTGTGTCGTATTCTCGATTATACACTTTTTGGAGTTCCTTCTTAAAGTATGGAATTTTTTCATTATAGGTTCCATCAATCACCGAATCAATAGCTTCTCGATAGGTTTTAACTGTTCTCATTACATAATCGGCATTTTTTGCTCTGCCCTCTATTTTAAAACTATCTAACACCTCCATGAGCTCAGGCACATATTCAATCATGCATATATCCTTTGGAGATAGAAGGTATTTTCCTTCACAAACTATCTCATGGGTGCCATCAACATGTTCATTTATCAATTTCCACTTTCTTCTACACGGTTGAAGACAGTCTCCACAGTTCGCATTTTTGTTAAATAGGTATGAACTTAAAAAACACCTTCCACTTATTGCCACGCAGAGAGCTCCGTGTATAAATCCTTCGAGCTCTAAATTGTAATAACTATTGTTATATTTGCCATTATCATCATTTTTTAAATTGTTTCGAATATCTTTTATTTGGTTCAAGGTTAATTCTCTTGATAGAATTATCCTTTTTGCAAATTTTGAATAAAATTTAGCAGTTAATGAATTGGTAATATTTGTTTGAACACTTGCATGGATTCTAAGACCATACTCTTTTGCCAGTTCCATTGCTCCCAAATCGCTGACTATTACTGCATCAACTTCTGAACTATTGGCAAAATCAAAAATATCATTTAATTTCTTCAAATCATTTTCATAAACAACGGTATTTGTGCATAAATAGACTTTTTTGTTATTTTCGTGTGCAAATTTTATTCCTTCCTTTAATTCATCTCTATTAAAATTTTTAGCTGTAAATCTCATGTTTAACTCTTTTAAACCACAATAAACTGCATCTGCACCATAATTAATGGCAGTTTTTAAGCATGTTAAATCTCGTGCAGGTGCAAGCAATTCAACCATATTTTCACCAAATTATCAAAAATTATTGATATTTATATTAATAGTTATTTAGATTAATATTATACCATCATATATTTATATTATAAAAATTATATTATGACCTGTGGATAAGGACATTATTATTAATAAAATATATGGTATAGGTATATTATAAATATAATTAAATATAAATTTTGAAATATATGTGGTGATTTTATGTATGGTGAAAAAGTTGATGACTCTAAAAACCGTTTAGAAAATGAATATTATGGGGATGAAAAAAATAATAGCGATAAAACCGAGAATGAGGTAAAAGAAATTTTAGAAAAGGTAAAAAACAAGGAAAAAAATAAATCAATTGTAATCAAAAAAACCATTGAAAACATAGACAAATCATTAATAAGTAATTTGTCAAACCTTTTATCAAGTGAGGTAAAGGCTAAAATATATATTTACCTTAGAAAATATGGAAATAGCACAGTGGATGAAATAGCTCATGGAACTGGCATATATCCCTCCACCATAAGGGAGGCAATTTTGGAAATGTATAAAAGTGGAATTGTAGTCAGAGAAAAGTCTAATAAAGAGGGGTTGGGTAAAAAACCTTATATTTACTCAGCGGTGTCTCCCTCTGAACTCGTAAAAAAATTATCAAAAGGACTCCAAAATAAATTAAACGAAGTGATAATGCTCGATAAAAAAATTAAAAAGAAAGAAATTAAGATACCATTTTTGCCTGTTAAAATAGTTGTTAGTGATGGGAATAATATTAATGATGATTGTAAAAATAATTAGATTAAATATATATAATTAAATAATATAATTTATAAAAATTAAATTTATTATTTTTATTAGGGTGATTATTTTGAAGACTATATCACTATGTCCAGTATGTTTAAAAAGAATAGAGGCAGATGTATTTGAGGAAGACGGTAAGGTCATAATAGAAAAGGAATGTCCAGAACATGGAAAATTTAGGGATGTTTATTGGAATGATAGTGAGATGTATAAACGATATAATAGGTATGAATACATAGGAGAAAAAATAAGAAATCCAAACACTGATGTTAAAGACGGATGTCCATTTGACTGTGGATTATGTCCAAACCATAGATCTACAACAGTACTGGCAAATTTAGATGTAACAAATAGGTGTAATTTAAACTGTCCTATATGTTTTGCAAATGCTAATAGAACAAAAAAGGTATATGAACCATCCAAGGAAGAGATAAAAAAGATGATGATTAATTTGAGAAGTGAGGAAGTTCCTTGCCCTGCAATACAGTTTGCAGGTGGAGAACCAACGGTTAGGGAAGATTTACCAGAATTAATAAAAATGGCTAAAGAGCTCGGATTCAACCATGTTCAAGTTGCCACCAACGGCATAAAATTAAAAAATATTATGTATATTAAAAAACTAAAAGAAGCTGGATTATCCACAATTTATTTACAATTTGATGGTTTGACGGAAAAACCCTATTTAATTGCAAGGAATAAAAATCTACTACCTTTGAAATTAAAGGTTATAGAAAATTGTAGAAAAGCCGATTTCAATAGTGTTGTTTTGGTTCCAACACTTGTAAAAGGAGTTAATGATGACCAGATAGGAGATATGATAAGATTCGCAGCTAAAAACAGAGATGTTGTTAGAAATGTAAATGTTCAGCCAGTTTCTTTTACTGGAAGAATTGATGAAAATAAAAGATTGGAGCAAAGAATAACCATTCCAGATTTTATTAAACTTGTGGAGGAACAGACAAACGGAGAAATTCTAAGAGATGATTTTTATCCTGTGCCATTTGTGGTGCCAATATCGTTATTTGTCGAGCTCTGGGAAAATAGACGGGTGATAAAATTAGGAGCTCACCAACACTGTGGAGCTGCAACCTATATATTTGTAGAAAATGATAAACTTATACCTATAACAAGATTCTTTAATGTTGAAGGTTTTATAGAACTTCTTAAAGAGGTTTATGAAAACCATAATGATGAATGTCATAAATTATCCAAAATAGAAAAAGGAAAAATACTTTTAAAAATCACAAAAGAACTGCCTAATTTAGTGGATTCTTCAAAAAAGCCATCAAATATAAAATTTACGGAAATCTTAATAAAAATATTAAAGGGAGATTATAATGCCCTTTCAAAATTCCATTTTAATATGATTTTAATTGGATGCATGCATTTTATGGACCCATACAATTTTGATGCTAAAAGGGTTCAAAGGTGTGTTATACATTACGCATTGCCAGATAACAAGATAATACCATTCTGCACTTACAACACATTATATAGAAAACAGATTGAAGATAAATATTCAATACCAATTGAAGAATGGAAAAAAAGAAAAAATAAGGATATTTAAGAGCGTAAGCGAGGAAATTAGCAAATTCGAAGAATTTGTGAAATGTAATTTATTCTAAAAAATATTAATTACTAATGATTCTATTCAAAATGTATATAGTGAATTATCTTTTATTTTTTTCGTTTATTGCATAAAATACTTTATCTAATTATTTACTAAATACTATATCTTCTTATTTATATGTTCATAAAATATGAATTATAATTCCAAATAGAAAACTTTATATACCTATATATACAGTATAATTCATTGTAATTATTAAAAACATCTAATAAATAATAAGGTGAAAATGTGAAGAAAATATTGGCTTTGATATTGGGAATATGTTTAATAGTCCCAATAGTTACAATGGCTGGTTGTATGGGAAATAATTCCCAAACTCAATCTACCAATACCCAGACAAATGCTCAATCTACCTCCACTACAAAAACCATAATCTTGAGAACCACGGGTGCTACATTTCCAAAGTACCAAATACAAAAATGGATTACAGATTATCAAAAAACCCATCCTAATGTGAAGATAGAGTATGAAGGCGGAGGTTCTGGTCATGGACAGGAAGTATTTTTAAAAGGATTAACAGATATTGGAAGGAGCGACCCTCCGGTTGGAAAAAGTATGTGGCAAAAATTCCTTCAAACAGGAGATCAACCACTACAATTCCCAGAAATTGTAGGGGCTGTTGTTGTAAGTTACAATGTGCCTGAAATTGGAGATACCTCTTTGAAATTAAGTAAAGAAGCTTTGGCAAATATATTTATGGGCAATATAAAATATTGGGATGACCCAGAAATTAAAAAATACAATCCAGATATTGCAAGTAAATTGCCTCACAAAGAAATAATCGTTATACACAGAAGTGATGCAAGTGGTACAACGGCAATATTTACAACATATCTAAGTTTAATAAGCAAAGATTGGAAAGAAAAAGTTGGTGCTGGGAAAATAGTCAATTGGCCAGCAGATAAAATGGGAAGAGGAGTAGCTGGAAAAGGTAATCCTGGTGTTGTAGCTACTTTAAAAAATACGCCATATTCCATCGCATATACTGAATTATCCTATGCAGTGGAGGAAAAACTTCCAACGGCTGAATTACAGAACAGAAATGGAAAATTTGTTAAGGTAAATGACGATACAATGAAAGCAGCTGTTGCAGGTGTTAAAGCTAACATACCAAACCCAACAGAAGGATACAAAGAAGATTTAAAACAGATGTTAAACGCCCCAGGGGATAATGCCTATCCAATAGTGGCCTTTACTCACCTGTTGGTTTGGGAAAATAAAAATGGAAAACATTACAACAGTGAAAAGGTTAAAGCTATAAAGGACTTTATAACATGGGTATTGACAGAAGGACAAAAACCAGAGCATTTAGCTCCGGGATATGCCGGATTACCAAAAAGTGTTGCAGATATTGGATTAAATGCTGTAAAAAGCATTAAAGAATAAAGAATATTAACTTTTATTTTTTTATATTATCATCAAAGAAAATCTTTAATAATAGAAAATTTAACAATATAATACTTCTATTTTTTTAATTTAAAAGATAAAAATTAAAAAGATTACAGGTTGAAAATTATGGGTAAATATGAACTCCTAAAAAAAAAGATAGATGAGTTTAAATTAATAACCTTACCAGCGATTATTGTAGTTTTTATTCTTTTTATACTAATGTTGGGGTTCTACTTCTATAACGCATGGCCTGCAATTGAAAAATATGGATTAGGTTTGTTTATCCAAAATATATGGCAGGCAGCAGAAGAACCTGCAAAAGAAATTTATGGATTAGCTGCACCAATATGGGGAAGCATTTATACAGCCACAATTGCAGTTTTAATAGCCCTTCCCCTTGCTATATGTTATGCCATATTTGTTAATGATTATGCCCCTAAACAGTTAAAGTATCCTTTGATTATCATATCCGATATTATGGCAGGATTACCTACAATAATTTATGGTATATGGGGTGCTTTTATATTAGTTCCTCTTTTAAGAGACCATTTAATGAAGTTTTTATATGAACATTTTGCATTTATACCTTTATTTAGTTATCCTCCAATATCTGGTTATTCCTTTTTATCGGCTGGCATACTACTTGGGATAATGGTAGTGCCATTTGCATCTGCCATAATAAGAGAGGCTTATGCTATGATTCCTTCTGTATATAAAGAGGGCTTGGTAGCATTAGGGGCTACAAGATATGAAACCACTAAGGTTTTAATTAAATATGTAAAACCTGCAATAATATCTGGTTTTATATTGGCATTTGGTAGAGCCCTTGGTGAAACTGTTGCAGTATCTCTGGTTATTGGAAATTCCTTTAACTTAACATATAAGTTATTTGCTCCGGGATATACCATATCATCACTTATAGCAAATCAATTTGGGAATTCCGTGTTGTACAAATATATGACTTCCGTTCTTTATTCAGCTGGATTGGTTCTTTTTATAGTGGGCTTGATTGTTAATATTATAGGTCTTTATTATTTGAAGAGGTGGAGAGAGCATGTTAGCCACTGATAAAAATGTTAAATATACCACTCATAAAAGAGTTAGAATGATTAAAGATAACATATTTTTATTTTTAGTAGGCTCACTTACATTGATAACTATAATTCCACTATTTCATATAATTATTTCAATTGTAGTAAAAGGTCTTCCAATTATAATAAAAAATGGCACAACCTTTGTTTTTGGAACATTGAGTGAAGGTGGAATAGGACCAGCAATAGCAGGAACATTGATGCTAACATTTTTAGCTACCCTTATAGGACTACCGTTGGCTTTCTTAGCTGGAGCATACAGCTATGAATATCCCAATAGTTTTATAGGAAGAACCACAAAGATGCTTTTACAGATAATGTTGGAATTTCCAACTATTCTTGTAGGTACATTTATTATGGGAATATTGGTTATTCCAATGGGTTCGTTTTCAGCCCTTGCAGGAGCTATTGCACTAGCACTAATACTCACACCCTATGTTTCTGTATATACTGAGGAGGCTATGGCTGAGATACCACGAATATATAAAGAGGGAGGCTATGCCTTGGGATGCACAAGAGCTCAGGTAATTTTTAAGGTTATAACAAAAATGGCAAAGAAGGGAATATTAACTGGAATATTAATAGGTATGGCTAAGGTTTCTGGAGAAACTGCCCCTCTGTTATTTACAGCAGGTGGATTATACGAAGTTTATCCAACAAATCCATTGCAACCTGTTGGAGCTATTCCCCTTTTGATATATACCCTTGTTCAAAGCCCCTCCATAGAAGACCATCAAATAGCCTGGGGGGCTGCATTGGTAATGCTTATTATATTTTTAGCATTATTTATACCAATAAGATATGCTCTAAAAGATGAAATAAAACTTTAAAAGGGATAGTATGGAAAGTATAAAGATGGAAACAAACAATCTAAACCTATGGTATGGAGATAAACAGGCACTTTATGACATAAATCTTCCAGTTTATAAAAATAAAATTACAGCATTGATTGGGCCTAGTGGTTGTGGTAAATCCACATTTTTGAGATGTTTAAATAGATTGAACGACTTGATTACCACAGTTAAAATAGATGGTAATGTAATGTTGGATGGAAGAAATATATATGACGAAGATGTGGATGTATATGATTTAAGAAAGAGAGTAGGAATGGTATTTCAAAAACCAAATCCATTTGCCATGAGTATATACGATAACATAACATTTGGACCAAAAATTCATGGTATTAAAAACAAGACAGAATTGGACAAAATAGTAAAATGGGCTTTAAAAAAAGCTGCTTTATGGGATGAGGTTAAAGATGAATTAAATAAAAATGCCCTTTCATTGTCTGGAGGACAGCAGCAGAGATTATGTATTGCACGAACAATAGCAGTTAAACCAGAGGTAATACTAATGGATGAACCTACCTCAGCGCTTGACCCAATATCCACATTGAAAATTGAAGACCTAATGGCTGAGTTAGCTAAGGATTATACCATTGTTGTTGTTACCCACAACATGCAGCAGGCAAGTAGAATTTCGGATTACACAGGATTCTTTTTAATGGGAAAGCTCATTGAATTTGATAAAACAGAGAAGATATTCCTAGAACCTGCTCATAAAGAAACTGAGGATTATATAAGTGGTAGATTTGGATAATATTTATTAAATAATTATTCTATTCATAAATTTTAAGGTGATAGGTATGACAAGAGAGATACTATATACAAAAATAGAAGAAGTAGAGAACGATGTAATGGATATGGGAACATTGTGTATGGATGCTTTAAAAAATTCAGTGGAGTCTTTTTTAAATGATGATAAGAAACTTGCAAAAGAAGTAAGAGAAAATGATGATATAATAGATAGAAAAGAAATGGAAATTGAAGAAAAATGTGTTTCTATAATAGCACTTCAACAACCTGTTGCATCTGATTTAAGGACAATATTGACAGTTATTAAAATAATCTCAAAGCTTGAAAAAATAGGGGACAATGCCTCCAAAATAGCAAAAATTACCCTGAAATCAAAAGTAAATGAACCCGTAGAAAACGAATTATTAAATGTAATGTTGGATTACCTTGAAATAATGTTAAAAGATGCTCTTGTATCTTTTAAAACTAGAAATGAGGTTCTTGCAAGGGATGTGTATAACAGGGATAAAAAAATAGATAAGTTGTACAACCAACTGTATAGAGCTATGATTAGTTATATAATCGAGAATCCAAAAAATACCACAAAAGCTACCGAAATTATATTTGTAGGAAAATATTTAGAGAGATGTAGTAATTTAATAGCTTCAATAGGTGATAGAGTAGTTTATATGATAAAAGGGGAGAGGATAAAAGAGGAAGAGTTTGATTTTAAACATTTTGAATAAAAAATATTTTTATATTTTATTTTTAAAGTGGGGGGACATTATGGTTAATAACTCCAGCACCTTTAATATAAAAAATAATAATGAAAGAGAGGAACTCTTAAAAAAACTTGGCATTAGAGAACCATCCGAGGAAGAAATACATAAATTAATTAACTTTGAAAATGAAGGGCTGGATAAGTTAAAAAATGAAGTATATGAAAAATTGGATTTTTTTCTATCTGCCCAGGATGGTATACGATATTACAACATAGATGTGAATAGCAAGATAATAGCGGAAAATAAAATATTGGTAGATTACATTGTGAGAATAAACTGCAAAAAGTTTTTAGGTATGATAAATAAAGTGAGCTTGAACCACCTAAAAAAAGGAATTGAGAGAATTATTGGTGAACTACTCCGATCTTACGGACGGAGCTTCCTGCTTCCGACCCGTAGTCTCCACAGGCGTCACTTCGGACTGTCCCAGCCCTAGGCTACCTTTTCTTTTCGGTAGCAATAAATATTGTGAGAATAGTTATATAAATAATTTTCGGCTTTCATCCCCTCCCTTATCTTCGAGCGAAGCGAGGAGATTAAACAAAATGCTTCGCATTTTGTAGCTCACCAACTTTGTTGGTGATTTTAAAAATCTTTGATTTTTAAGACGGAAGGGGACTTCTCGCCGAAACAAGTTAAAAAATTATCTAAATAATCTTTTTTAATTCATTTAAACACTCATCAACTTTCTTTAATTTAATGTCCAGCAATTTCTCAGATTTTTCGCTGATTAATGAAGTGTCAGCTGGTCGATTTGCTTTCCATCCCAATTCGGAGCTCCGTATAGGTTTTATCAAACTCTTATCTAAACCAAATATTTCAGCAACCTTCAATGTAAATTCATATCTACTTACCTTTTCGCCCCCTCCAAAGTGCAATACTCCATTAACATCCCTTTCATAAATTTTGACAATTCCATCCATGAGCTCAGGCACATAAGTTGGGGTATTCCACTGGTCAATTACTGTATTCACTTCCTTTCCCTCTTTTAAAGTGTTTAAAACCCACATGAAAAAATTGACTTTAACAGGACTTATGCAGTAAGGGACAGAGATTCTTACAATAGATGTCAAATCATGATTTAATTCATTTAAAACCTTTTCCCCTTCTGCCTTTGTCCATCCATAGTAATTTATAGGGTTTATTTCATCATCTTCAACATAATTGCCTTTTTCTCCATCAAAAACATAATCTGTGGATATATGACATAAAGGGATATTAAGCTTTTTACAGGCTTCACCGATATATTTAGCAGCAAGGGCATTTGTTTTATATGCAATTTCCCTTTCAGTTTCGCATAAATCCACATTGGTAATAGCCGCAGTATTTATAACAAAATCCGGATTTATATCCACAATGGTTTCTTTTATTTTATTTTCATTGGTAATATCTATAAAATGTTTATTTATATTCTTATATCCATCAAAAAATCCTTTATCACTTCGTGTAATTCCATGAACTTCAAAGCCCAAATCATTATATTTCTTTACGAGCTCATATCCTATCATACCCAATCCAATAATTGCTATTTTTTCTCCCACATTATCACCATTTCAATTTCCAAGGGGTTGGATGAAGAACCTTATCATTAATTAGAGGTTTCCACCACCATTCATTATCGATATACCAATTGACAGTTTCCCTTAACCCCTCTTTAAAATCATATTTTGGTTTCCATCCGAGCTCCCTCAATTTTGAAGAATCTAAACTATATCTAACATCATGCCCGGGTCTATCCTCCACAAATTCTATTAAATCTGATGGTTTATTTAGGAGCTCCAATATCATTTTAACAATTTCAATATTCATTTTTTCATGATTTGAAGATATATTATAAACTTCTCTTTTTTCCCCTTTTTCCAAAACTATTTCAATTCCCCTGCAATGGTCTAACACATACAGCCAATCCCTAATATTATCTCCTTTACCATATATTGGGATTTTTAAATCTTTATTTGCCCTAATTATTGTTTTTGGAATTAATTTTTCCGGAAACTGGTATGGGCCGTAATTATTTGTGCATCTCGTTATCTTCGCATTTAAGTTATAGGTCCTTGCATAACCTAAAACAAGCATGTCTCCCCCAGCTTTACCTGCTGAATATGGGGATGATGGCATTAGCCTATCATTTTCTGTAAATGAACCCTCTTCAATATCGCCATATACTTCGTCAGTATTGTGAAGCAGAATTGGCACATTTCCTCCAAAAAATTTGTGATTCTCATCTATTACAATATCATATACCATTAAGTTTTCGTTAAGTCGTGTAATTTTTTTGACCTTTGCAATCCCCACATCTGATTCAACATACTTATTTTTTCCATCCATCCATCTTTTTGCAATGTCTTTTCCAATTAATCTGTTCTTTTTGAGATTATACTTCGCTACGATATTATTAGGTAATTGGTGTTTTACTAATTCCATAGGGATACACTTAGAATGAGGCGTCCTTACTAACTTATTTTTCTCATAATTTTCAGATGAGACTGCTAAATCGTGCATGACTAAGTCATATTCTTCTCTTTTTTGGAATTCCCCTCTCATATTTTTACATACTCTCTTAACATACCTTGAGTTTATCTCTTTAAGCCTAGTCAGCCATATTAAACTAAATATTAGGGTTTGATTTTTTGAAGTGAATGTTCTACTACCATCTTTTCTGATATGGGCGTCTCCTTCATAACCCTCAAGCATCTTAGTTATATGATCTCTTGAGAGTTTCCACACCCATGAAGGAATACGTTTGTTTTCGGAGGTACCCCCCCACTCTGAGAAAATAGAATGCAAAATTTCTCCACTAAACTCCAATTGGTATGTGTCTTCATATTTCTTTTTCCTAATAACTGCTTTTTTATATTCAAAATACTTTTCTAGCAATTTTTTTGCTTTTTTGAGTGATTCAATATCTTTTGTAGTTATTGTAACTTTTTTTAGCTTTCTTTTAAATTCTTTTTCCGTATTAGAGGCATGTCCCTCCGCCAAATACAAACCAAAGAGCCACATTAATTCAGGGGTGATTTCTATTTCCTCAATCTCCTGTGGAATATTAAGCTGTCTCCTATAAAGCACATAAGCAGTCTCTTCAAAACCATTCCTTAATTCAGTTAAACCCTTCTCCGTTATCCTGTATTTCCCATCCACAACCTCAATTAATCCCTCCTCCACCATACTTTTAAGCGACTGAGAAACAGGCTTTCTTAAACTCTCAGCAAGTTCTTTCCATGTTTTAAGTCCATCCTTCAGAATTTTCAGTGCTCTTTCTATAATTTTTAAGCTCTTCTTAATGCGTTCACTTGTTTTGATTTTATTCATGTCTAGGTAATCCTTTATCCTGAGAACATGATTTGATTCAAAATTATTCTTGTTGAAAGCTAGCAATGTCACCAGATATTCCCCTTCTTTCAGCTCAGTAACATATTTTTCTTTTATCCCATCTTCCGTGAATACAAACACAGAATGAGAGCCTGTAGCTTTAATCCTTCCCCCACCTTCATACTCTATTTCGTAAATCTCATCAGTTGGGTGTTTAACTATGCCCAAAATTGGCATAAAGGTAGCCTTGAGGTCCCCATCAATCGTAAGTGCTTCATAGAGATGACAATTATCCTCATTGAGGAAATCTATCCTATCTAAAAAGATCCCACCAGTCTCATTATTCCTTAGCAACACAGGAGTATCCCCAGTCACACTACTTACATGAACAAAATTAACCTCTGGATTGGATTTCCTAATGGCCTCTAAAATTGTATAAACTCCTATAATATTACTTTCTAAAAACGAATAAGGGTCGGATATGCTTCTATCAACATGAGTCTCTGCTGCCATATTTACAACAGCATCTACTTCCTTAATTAAATTAGATACCAATTCAAAATCGTTTATGTCTCCTTTAACAAAGGAATACCTCGAATTGTCAATATCCTTTAAATTTTCCAAGTTTGAACCATAGCCAAGTTTATCAAGGTTTATTACATCTAAATCTTTATATTTATTTAACATATATCTTATAAAATTACTTCCAATAAATCCTGCTCCACCAGTGACTAACATTCTCATTATTTCACCAATTCTTTATTTACTTTTTTTCTTACTTTATTTCATTCAATCACTTGTCATTTGCAAGTTTTTCCAAGTATTTTCCATAATCAGTTTTTAATAATGGTTTGGCAAGTTTTAGGAGCTCATCCTTTGTTATCCATCCGTTATGATATGCTATCTCTTCCAAACATCCAACCATCAAACCCATTCTTTTTTCAACAGCAGATATAAAATTACTTGCCTCTAAAAAACTTTCATGAGTCCCGGCATCAAACCATGCCGTCCCCCTTGGTAAAAGTTTTACCTTTAATTTATTTCTTTTTAAATATTCATTATTTACATCGGTTATTTCCAATTCGCCCCTCCATGAAGGTTTTATATTTTTCGCAATATCGATAACATCATTATCGTAAAAGTAAAGACCAATTACTGCATAATTTGAAGGCGGATTTTTCGGTTTTTCAATTATTTCCTTTACATTTCCATTTTCATCAAATTCAACGACCCCATATCTTTCAGGGTCTTTTACATACTGACCAAACACCACACCCCCACCATCTTTTAGGAGCTCCTCTTTTGCATCAAGTAAAAATCCTGTCAATCCACTTCCATACACAATGTTGTCTCCAAGTATTAGGCATACGCTGTCATTCCCTATAAACTCCTCCCCAATAATAAATGCCTCTGCAAGCCCTTTCGGTTCTAGCTGTTCTTTATATTGTATATTTATTCCCAAATGCCCACCATTTCCTAAAAGTTTTTCATATCTCGGCAAATCCTCAGGTGTTGTTATTATCAATATATCCTTAATTTTAGATAGCATTAAAACAGATAGTGAATAATATATCATAGGTTTGTTATATATTGGCATCAGATGTTTATTTCCAGCATAGGTAATGGGATATAACCTAGTACCAGAACCTCCCGCTAAAATTATACCTTTCATTATTTCACCACTTTTAGAATGATATGTTTTCAGATGATATAGATAGTTGTAACTAAATTTCTTATATATGGCTTTTATATGAGTTATTATATAAAAACCATAACGGGAATGAAGCAGTGATGATATATATTGAATTACTCTCCCTTACAGGAGGGGTTAAACGAAAACCGAAAGGTTTTCGTAGCCTCGCCTTCGGGCAAGGCTTCCTGACTCATAGGGGATTTTAGCCAGAGATTACCATTATATGGGGTATAACTCTGAGTGAATTATTCCCCTCCGTC
>NZ_WAKW01000028.1 GCF_015523155.1 Methanothermococcus sp. | reverse complement strand
TGGACGAAGTCCATTTTAAGACGGAGGGGAGTAATTCACTCAGAGTTATACCTTATATAAAGGTAATCTCTGGGTTAGAATCCCCTATGAGTCAGGAAGCCTTGCCCGAAGGGCGAGGGCTACGAAAACCGAAAGGTTTTCGTTCAACCCCGTCCGTAAGGGAGGGGTAATTCACACAATGGATATCTTATTAACTTATATTATTTCATTTATTGCGTAGAAATCATGGAATCCATATATGAGTTTTATTATATGATATGTAAGTCTTGAAACTAAAAATAATGGTGATATTATGAAAATAGAGATAAATGAAAACTACTGCAAAGGTTGTGATATTTGCATATTTGTGTGCCCAAGGGATGTTTTTGTGAAATCTGATAAATTGAACAAAAAGGGAGTTTATCCACCTATTGCGGAGAATCCTGAAAAATGCACAAATTGTCAATTATGCGTTTTACAATGTCCCGACCAGGCAATAACTGTTGAAGAATAATAAAAATAAAAAAGGAATATTATGGAATACGGTATAGCCACAAAATTGAGCAAAATAAATAATGATTATTCCAAACTTTTAGAGCTCAATAAAATTAGTAGTTCTAATTTTGATTATCATGTGATTGACGCAGAGCTCCTACCACTTACCGATGAAAATATTTTAAACAATCTAAAAAACTGTGTTTTAACAATCCAAAGCAAAAGGAAGAATGCATTTGAACTGCTTGACTTATATTCTTCCTATGATTTTGACATATGTGTTGTCCTTGGAAATAATTTTTATTTATCTGAGGAAGAATCAAAATTAAAAAGAGAAATAATTTTGAAAGTAATTAATAAGGCATTGGATAGATGCAGTAATAAAATATGGGTAGGCACAGAATGTGTTGAGGGTATTGTAAAAGATATTGTTGAAGAAAATGATTTAATTGCCTATTATGTTTATGGTGGAAAATATCCCACTGCTGATTCAAAAAAGGCGGTTTATATTCCTTATGCTGAAAAAATTGATAAAAATGTATTAAATGCCATGGAAAACTACCTCAACAGAAGGAAAAACTATGCTGGAAATTACAATGATTTTATACTTTCATTGGATAATTATGCAAAAATAAAGGAATTAAAAAATAAAAATGATGACATTATAATAGGTTATCCGATAAATAATAAAATAATTAATTTTAAAAAAATTATTTAATTTCTAACTGCTTTCATAAACCTATCTTTTATAACAATTGGATGAATCTTTATATTTTCTGTTTTTTCATTATATGGTATTGCCTTAGCAACAATTACCTTTGTTTTATTTTCCTTTAATGATTTTTCAATTACTTCCCTTAGTTCTTTTTCGTCAGATACCTCTACGGCATCAATTCCACATGCCTGTGCTATTTTGCATAGGTTTGTGCCGTTTGTATGAGTTGGCTGGTTTCCTGTTGAGCCATAGGCAGAGTTATCCACAATTAGCAGTATAAAATTATCTGGTTTTGTATGTCCTATTGTGGATAAAGAACCTAAATTCATAAGAACAGAACCATCTCCATCTATTGAAATTACCTTTTTATTCGTGGATAGTGCCAAACCTAAACCTATGGAAGAACACAAACCCATTGAACCCAACATATAAAAATTTTCATTTCTATCTTTCACATGGTAGAGCTCCTTGCTTGGAAATCCTATATTGCTTATTACCAACTCATCTTTCACATATTCCATTAGAATTTTTATTATGTCGATTCTTCTTAATTTTTGCAAATTACCACCAATTTATTTATATTTGTTTATTATCTATTATATCCATTTTTATGTTATTTCCACTTTATTTCATCCATATTTTTCAATAATTTCTTTTAAATCCAAAATACCCTTATGAACAGCAGTGGCTATCAGCACACCCTGAGCTCCTAAATCATAAGCATCCTTTAAGTCATTTTCATCTTTTATTCCACCGCCTATATAAATCGGGTTGTTTGTTTTATCAATTATATATTTTATTAAATTCTTGTTAATACCACTTTGGGTTCCAACAGAGGATATATCTAATATAATTAATGGAGTATTTTTATTGACATTATCCAATATATCATCCAATTCATAATTTAATAGCTTCCCGTCTTTGAAATCCAAACTTAGAATAATGTCTTTTTCACCTAGTAAATCTAAATCATTTAATGTTTCTGTTCCCACAATTAATTTATCACAGATTTTTAGAGCTCTCATATATTCTATATCTTTTTTAGTGCTTATTCCCGCATCTACAATTTTATATATGGGGAGCTCTCTGATGATGTTGAAATTGTCTCCATTTTTCATTATGGCATCTAAATCAGCAATATATACTTTTTCTGCTCCATTTTCTTTATATTTTTCTATTATATCAATAGGATTTGAAGAATCACATAAAACAGTTTTTAGGGGTTTGTATTCTTCTCTATTTCCACCCATCCCATGAACTGCAATATTGTTCATTATATCTATTACTGGGATAATTTCCATAAATACCAACCTTATAGTTTTAAATTTTTAAATTTTAAAAAATGCTTTTTTTAGATTTTATATTTTATTAATTTTTAAAGTTTTCTAAATGATGGTGCAAAAAAGAAAAAGAAAGAAAAAATGTGATTTAGTATTTTTAGCATTATTTAGCATTATCGATATATATATTTACAAAGCAAGCAAGCAATGAAAAATGAAATATGAAGTGATTTTTCTAATTTATCATTGAGAAATGGCTTCATTGCCAATTACCAATATTGTTGAGGTTTGATTATAATGTCCAATGGAACCTCCCAATGTAGTCCCTTGTTCCCCATAGGTATTAAATCCAATTACTGGAACATCGCCAACTATTTCCTTTATTATGTCAATATCATTAATATCTAATCTTTCTTTAAGCAAATGTCTCAATATACAGTTGAATACGATAATTGCCCCTATTTTCTTAGGATTTCCTGCATTAGCTATGGCACTATTTAATGCATTCTTAAATGACTCTATGGCATAATCCCTATTTGTATCCATTACTGTTAAGTAATTTCCTTCATTGACCTCAGCATAGAATGTGATGCTTCCATCGTCATTAGCACACATGGCACTTTTTATGACATATTCCCCAAAGACATCCGAAGACTTAACACCCATAGGTTTTTGAGCAAATATTTCTGAGGTGAGCTCATCTACTTCAAGTAATTCTTTCATAACATCTACTGCGGGTCTGTGGTCGAGCTCATAAACTGTTCTCCCTTTGGATTTTGTAATAATGGCACCCTTTTTAGTTGGGAAGTAAGGATGTCCATATCCAACTCCAATCTTCAATGCACTACTTAATGTAGCAACTATACCTGTATTTGAATATACGCCATTGGCAAGCTGGTATGTTTTTTTAAATTTTAAATCATCACCTGTGGAACCTCCAACAATGGGGACATTACTTCCAATTTCTGAAACTATTCCTCTTAAAAACTCTTCCTCCTGTCCAGTCATGCCGTCGGGTATTACTATATTTACGAAGGGTTTCATCTTTAAAATATCTGAAACGTTTTTGTTCATAAATGCAACTGATATTAATGCGGATGCAGTAGGATTATTTTTTAACGAAGCGTAGGCATTATGCACAGCTTCTTTCCCACATTCAAAAGGTTTTTCAGCTAAATTGGTCCCAACACCAATACCTACTTTTAAATATGGACTTTTTAGAGTCATTACTGCAACAGTGTCTGTCATAGGTTCAGGCATAGCACTGGAAAACTCACCTGCTGTGGTTCCTCCAATTATAGCTGAGCTCCCAACCTCTTCTTTAACTGAATTATACACCTCCTCTGCATCAATATTGGAAGAAGAAAATACTATTGTTAAATTTGGCTGCCCTGTTTTTTGCATTGCTGTCTTTACTGCTTCCTTTGGGTCATTGGATTGACCCACTCCTACTTTTAATACCTCTTTATTCATAGCAAATACACCTCGGATATGACTTTTAATTATATTAATCACACTTGCTATATATTGTTAATTTTATTTATTATTTATTATAATATAGCGTGTCAAAATATCCGCAATTTGCGATTTGGAAAGTTTAGATTAAAATTATATGATAAATAATATTTTTCTATTATGTTTATTATCTTCTCTTTTGAAATACCACTTTTCACCAATTCATCATCTAAATCCTTATGAATAAAATCATACCATTTTTCCTATTTTAATTTTAAATTTATTTTAAATTTATCTATTTTTATATTTTGCAATAAATAAAATTTTAAACCAAACTTATAAATGCATAAATCGCTCCATTTATATCATTCATAACTCTTCAATAATCTTTTTTATCTCTTCGATTTTTTCCTTCATGAGCTCCTCAGTATCAGCCTCCAAGTTCAACCTTAAAAGCGGTTCTGTGTTTGAAGGTCGGACATTAAACCACCAGTTATCGCAGTATATGGATACCCCATCGATTTCTTCAATTTTGCATTTACTGTATTTAGTTTTTAGTTTATCCATTATCAATTTTTGGTCTTTTACTTCAAAGTTTATCTCTCCGCTGTGAAAGTATTTTTTATACTCCTTTGATAGTTCAGAAAGTGATTTTTTCATATCCTTTATAGCATACAATATGTAATTTAAAGCAAGCAAAGGACTTTCAAAATATCCAACTTCTTTAAAGTAAAAGTGATTTGAAAGCTCTCCTGCAAATTCTGCATCTACTTCGTGCATAAGTTTTTTTATGAAGTAGTGCCCCACCCTTGTTTTTATAGGAATTCCACCGTATTTTTCAATAATTTCAGGAACAATTTTACTGCATCTTAAATCATAGACTATTTTTATTTCTTTCTCATTTTCATTCTTAGTTTCATTTTTCTCCTTCAATATTTCTATGGCAATTAGAGCTGTTAAAATATCCCCCTGCAAAACATTACCTTTTTCATCTATTATTCCAATTCTATCTCCATCCCCATCAAATATTACTCCCATATCGCAGTTATTTTCTTTAACGGCATTTATTATATCTACAAGGCAGGATTTTTTCAATGTGTCAGGCTGATGTGCAGGGAATGTTCCATCAGGATAGTCGTTTATAAATACATGATTAGGTGCCAATTTCTCTAATATCTCCTTTTCTGCAATGGCTGTGCTTCCATTTGCAAAATCAACTGCTATTTTTATATTGCAGGATGCACACCTGTTTAAAAAGAATTTTTTATAATCTGTGATTATATCCACCTTTAATTTATCCAAATCGATTTCTTCAATTTCCTTTTTCTGAGTTTCATTTAGTTCATATTCTTCAAAAATAGGTTTTATTTCATCTATTGGAGATATTGGAATAGCTTTTTTATCGCACATTTTAAATCCAGTATATTCTGGTGGATTGTGAGATGCTGTTAAAATTACCCCCAAATCGTAATTATCCTTTGTTCCAAAATACATCAATGGTGTGGATATTGTTCCAGCATAGGATACTTTTACACCTGATTCAAGTAGTCCATATATAAATGGTTTGGTGAGCTCCTTTGAACCTATTCTTACATCATTTCCGACCAATATATTTTTATACTTTTTTCCAAGGGATTTTCCAAGAGAATATGCAAAATTTTCGTCAATTTGTTTTTTAAAAACACCCCTAATATCATAAGCTTTAAATACCATATTATCACCGTTGATAGAAAAATTTTATTTTATATTTTTTATTAATTAATTTATTTTCATTTAAATATTTATTTTATTTTTCTTTTTATTTTAATATATATTTATCTCGTTGCCTTTATCTATTCTTAATCTTTAACTATCTTAATTAATTGGAATGTATGGTGAATAATAGAAATCTTTAAATAATTTATAATCAAATTAATTAAAGGTTAATTTTTATGGAGGTCTAAGGATATGACATGCACCATAGTAGTAGGTGGCCAGTGGGGCGACGAAGGAAAAGGTAAAATTATTAGTTATTTATGTTATAAAGACAATCCCTCAATAGTTGCAAGAGGGGGCGTAGGTCCTAATGCAGGGCATACTGTTGAAGTTGATGGTGAAAAATACGGTATAAGAATGATTCCAACAGGATTCCCAAACAAGAGCTCCAAACTTGCAATCGGTGCAGGGGTGTTGGTTGACCCTGAGGTAATTTTAAAAGAAATCGAAATGCTCGATAAATTCAATATAAAGGATAGATTGATTGTTGATAAAAATTGTGGAATAATAGAGGAAAAACATAAGGAAATGGACAAATCAAACAGTCATTTATCAAAGGAAATCGGCTCCACTGGAACAGGATGCGGTCCAGCAAATGTTGATAGGGCAATGAGAACATTAAAACTTGCTAAGGATATTGAGGTTTTAAAACCATTTTTAGGCGATGTATCTGATGCAGTAAATGAAGCACTGGATAACAACCAAAATGTTTTGATTGAAGGAACACAGGGAACACTTCTATCTTTATACTACGGAAGCTACCCTTATGTTACATCAAAAGACACAACTGCGTCATCCTTTGCAGCTGATGTTGGTATAGGCCCTACAAAGGTAGATGAAGTTGTAGTTGTATTTAAATCATATCCTACAAGAGTTGGAGAAGGTCCATTTCCTACTGAGATGTCATTTGAAGAATCTGAAAAATTGGGGCTTGTAGAGTATGGAACAGTTACAGGTAGAAGAAGAAGAGTTGGGTTCTTTGACTATGAGCTCGCAAAAAGAGTATGTAGGTTAAACGGTGCTACTCAAATAGCAATAACCTGTTTAGACAAATATGATAATGAATGCTACGGAATCACCAACTACGATGATTTAACTGAAAAAGGAAAGGCATTTATAAAAGAAATCGAAGAAAAAGTAGGGGTTTCAATTACCCTTATATCCACAGGACCTGAACTCCACCAGACAATAGATTTAAGATGAATTTTTTATTTATTTATATTTTTATTTAAATTATTTATTTTACATTAATTTATATCACTCTTAATATTTTTTACTTCATATTATAATTTTTTATAGATTATTTTTTATATATGGATTATATTAGTTTTTAATAAAATATTATAAAGGGATATTATGAATTTTAAAACCATAACGGATAAAATAATTGTGATTGGTAAAAATTACGAAATGCCCTTTTCCAAAGGTCTTCTTGCGAGGTCATTAACAGCTGCTGGAATGAAACCAAGTGAGGCATATATGGTGGCAAAGGAAATTGAAAAAACCTTGGAAAACGAAGGGTATAATACTATTACAAAAAATGAGCTCAGAAAAAGGGTGTATTATTACCTATTAACTAAAAATTATGATAACATAGCTGAGAAATATCTCCTATGGAGACGAATTTTAAAAAAACACCCAATTGTTATATTAATTGGGGGGGCAAGTGGTGTTGGAACATCGACGATAGCTTTTGAATTGGCTTCACGATTGGGAATCCCTAGCGTTATAGGAACTGATTCAATTAGGGAGGTAATGAGGAGAAGTATATCGAAGGATTTAGTTCCAATGCTTTATGAATCTTCATATACTGCATGGAAGGCTCTAAGAATTCCAAGTCTGGATGATAAAGAAACCTGCGATAAACATATATTGGGATTCGAAAGGCATATAGAACCTGTATTAATTGGAATTGAAAGTTTAATTGATAGAAGCTTAACTGAGGGATTGAGCATTATCATAGAGGGAACCCACATAGTTCCCGGATTTATGAAGGAGAAATATACATCAATGCCAAATATCATTACCATTATATTAACACTGAGCTCTGAAAAAATGCATAAAAAGAGATTTTCAGCAAGGGCTAAGGTCAGCGCAAGACCTATGGAGAGATATTTAAAAAACTTTGAAATAATAAGAAAGATAAATAAATATATTGTTGAACGGGCGGAAGAAAATGATGTTCCAGTAATTGAAAATGTTTCTATAAGCCAGAGTGTAGAGAAATGCCTAGAAATTATAACTGAAAAATTTAATTATTTAGATAAAATCGAAAACGAAGATAATGAAGAGGATGTTTATTAATATGACGGCATTATTTTTAATTCTCTTTTAGAATTTGGGATATTATGAAATTATTTAAAAAAAAGGATGTCTTAGGTATTTTTCATGAGCTCGGTATATTGATATCAGCCATTGGGTTCATTATGATGATACCTGTATTTGTTGGAATGTATTTTAATGAACCTGTTTATTATTTTTTTTACCCCAGTATAGTGGTTGTTATATTTGGTATTTTAATAAATAAATTTACAAAACCGATATCTATCAAATTAAAACATGCTATGGTTGTATCTGCATTAGCATGGTTATTTGCATCGTTGATTGGAGCAGTTCCCTTTTATTTAGGTATTCCTCATTTTGGATATATAGATGGGGTTTTTGAAAGCATGTCTGCATGGACTACAACAGGATTTACCTTGATAAATAATGTAGAGGCCCTTCCTCACACACTGCAATTTTGGAGGAGTTTGGAGCAATGGGTTGGTGGAATAGGGGTCCTTGTAATGGTGATTAATATCCTATCAAAAACAGGCGCTTCGGCATATTACAGAGCTGAGGCTAGGGAGGAAAAAATACTTCCAAGCACATCAAGCACAGTTAAAAAAATTTGGCAGATTTATTTATTATATACATCCATAGGAATAAGTCTCCTTTATTTAAGCGGATTATCACTTTGGGAGGCAGTAAATATCTGCATGTGCGGTATATCCACCGGTGGAATGAGCATAAGCAATTCAAGTTTTCCGTATAACAATTTTGCAAAGATTGTAATGATATTAATTATGGCAATTGGAGGTATTGTTTCATTTGCAGTTCATCACAAAATTTTAACTGGAAGATGGATAGATGATATTCAAACTAAGGTGGCAATTCCAATTATTATTGTAGCCTCTCTTATTCTTGTGATATCCTCCAATATTAATCCAATTGATGCAATTTTTACAGTGGTTTCTGCCATGACAAGCACAGGATACTCTACTGTTAATATCTCAAATTTGAGTAATGCATCCATTGCTATCTTAATAATTGTTATGATGATTGGGGGTTCTACTGGAACAACAACAGGAGGTATAAAACTTATAAGATTGGCAATAATGGCAAAAAGTTTTTACTATAAATTAAAGGAGGCTATATACCCCCACAATGCAGTTATATATAAAAAACTTGGAAATAACCCTCTCACACCAAATCTTATTATAGATGCCTACATCGTAGGTTTTATTTATGTATTGCACTATATATTTGGAGCTCTATGCTTTATATCCCTTGGATATGACCCATTTAAATCTCTCTTTGAATCAGTTTCACTTGTGGCTAATATAGGTCTTTCTGTAAATATAGTAAATTATGATTTAAATCCTATGGGAAAATTATTGGGTATATTTTCCATGTGGGTAGGAAGATTGGAGATAATTCCCGTATATGTTCTTATAATATTACCTATGATATTGAAGATAAAAGAAAAAAAAAGATAAATATAAATTTTAATTATTATATTTAATCATTATTCATTCGCTATTTCTTTATTTTTTTTAAATTTTTTATTGTATTTATTATTTCTTCCCTATTGCCCCCAACTACAAGAATTGTTTTTTGCGAAGAGGTTAATCCAGAAACTATCTCCACATCTTTTTTAAATATTTTTTTGAGAAATTTTATAATCTCCTTGTTTGCCTTGCCCTCTATTGGCTGTGCTTTTATTTTTATGATAAGTCTTTTTCTCCATTCATTAATGCCGCCAATTTCATTTTTCTTTGCATTTGGTGAAATTTCCACATCAATCAAAACGCCGCTTTTATCCTTTGATTCTATAATAATTTCCTCAATCAAACTATCACCATAATGATAATTTAAGTTTTATAGTTTAAAAATATAATGTTATAGGTAGTTAATAATAAAAAATAAAATAGATATGTCATGTGCGGAGGGTATGAAAATGACAGATAAGACTTATTCCAAAACTCCATTCGATGAATATGCAGAAGAGTATGATAATTGGTATGATGAAAATAAGAAAATGTATGAGTTAGAGCTCGAAGCTATAAAAAAATTCATTCCAAAACCAGAAAAAAGAAAGAAGGGTTTAGAAATTGGAGTGGGAACTGGGAGATTTGCAAAACCCCTTGGTATTGAGTATGGTTTGGAGCCTTCAAAATCCATGGCAGAGATTGCAAAAAGGCGGGGAATATATGTATATGAAGGAGTTGCCGAGAATATCCCCATCGATGATAAATCTTTTGATTATGTATTGATGACTACAACATTGTGCTTTTTAAATGACCCTATCAAAGGACTCAAAGAGATAAAAAGGATTTTAAAACCCAATGGAAAATTAATTATTGGCATAATTGATAAAAACAGTTCATTGGGTAAAATTTATGAATCTAAAAAGAAAAAAAGTAAATTCTATAAATATGCAAAGTTTTATTCTTTGAATGAAGTTTTAAACTGGTTAAAAGAATTAAGATATAAAAATATAATTTATGAGCCTATTAAATTGTATAAAAATGACGAGGGAAGTTTTATTGTGATATCTGCTGAAAAATAACATAATATAAATAAAAAATAGAATATTATGGTATATTATTATGATAAGATAATTTAATGTCAATGATAGGTGTATTATCATAGGCATCGATTTTTTCGATAAATATGTTATTTCCATCTATTTTTAAAATTTTGACAATATATGCTGCTATTGGATTTGGTCTAATTGGAGACCTTGTGGAGAACACTCCCCTGATTGGATTATTTGGATTACCATATGGATGGACCTTTAAAATTTTTCTTTTTTCTGGAGTATCGCTTCTATCAAACCATAGGAGTAATAAAATCCTCATACCTTCTTTTAATCCCTCCAATCCATCACGATATTCTTTAAAAATGTTTAAAACTGTTTTATCCTCTAACTGTTTGATATTTCCTATAGAATGTATTTTGAATTCCATAATATCAACTATAATCCTAAGTTATCCCATATTGCATAAAAACTTCTTAAACTCTTCAAAAGCTTTTTTTCTATGGGAAATTTCGCTTTTTTCTTCCGTTTTCATCTCTGCGAAAGTTCTATCTTCTCCATCTGGAATAAAAATACTGTCATATGCAAAACCATATCCTTTGCTTCTTATTTCATAGGAAACCTTTCCCTTTACAATTCCTTTGAATAATTTTACGCCCTTTTCATCACAGTATCCAATTACTGTTTTAAAATATGCGTTTCTGTCGTCGCCTTCCTTATCTTCCAAAAGTTTTAGAATACCTTCATTTCCTAATGTTTCCTGAACATACTTTGAATATGTCCCTGGAAATCCATTGAGTGATTCCACAAAAAATCCACTATCCTCAACGATTATTGGTTTTTCTATTTTTTCATACACATATTTTGCCCCAAATTCCGAAACTTCCTCCAATGTTCCTTGGACCTCAGGATAAGGGCATTTTATCTGCTCAACTGATATGCCTTTTAAATCCTTTAAAATAATATTCGCCTCTTTAATTTTGTTTGGATTCCCCGTTGCAAAGTAGATTTTCATTTAATCACCAAATACTGTTATTATTTTATTCTTTTAAAATTTCATAATATATTTTAGCCATCTTTATTAAATTATTTAGTTTTATATGTTCGTTTGGTTGATGTGCCGTTTCTTCACCGATTCCCCAAACAACTGTATTGTAGTTTCTTGCCCTTAAAAATGCTCCAACTGTGCCTCCACCCATACCGCATAAAATCGGTTCTTTGTTCAATACCTTTTTTATAGCACTTCCGAGCTCGACAACTATTTCAGAATTTTCAGGTGTTTTTTGTGAGAGCTCCTTTTGTAGAATTTCATATTCAATTGATATATGTTTTTCTTCCTCTTTATCGTAGTATTTTAAATATTTATCAATATTATTTTTAAAATCACCAATAAATTCATCAATATCTTTTAAAACCTCATCTACATCATAATCTGGGAGTATTCTACAATCAAAGCATAATTCCACATATCCCGGAATGGTATTCACATTTTCAACATTGTTAAAAATCATGGTAGGCTCAAAGGTTGAGTATGACGGAGAAAATAACTCATCCTTTTTGTCGTATTTAGTATAGAGCATATTGTAAAGGTTATTTGCAAAATTGAACATTAGGACATCGGTATTTATTCCATCGTTTGGTGTGCTTCCATGACATTGTTTTCCTTTAATTTTAAATTTAATCCATAGTATATTTTTTTCTGCTATTTCTATATAGTTTCCATCAGGAGTTCCAAAATCTGGTATTATTATTAAATCATTTTCATCAAAAATCTCTTTTTCATATTTTAACATATGCTGAATACCATAATTACTACCGCATTCCTCATCCGATACAAATATTAAGCTTAAATTATATTTTGGACAAAATTTTTTATCCTCATTTTCAAAAATCATCTTTAACAATAGTAGGGATGAAACTATTCCTTTATGGTTATCTTCACTTCCCCTTCCATATATTTCCCCATCTTTAATTACCGGTTCGTATGGGTCGGAGCTCCAAAGATTTAAACCCCCCTCTGGAACAATATCAAGATGAGAAATTATATGGAGCGTTCTATCCTTTCCAAAATCGAATTTTGCCACAATATTTGGTCTTATTATGTCCTTATCATCTTTTGTATTGTATTGCTTTATTGAATAATTTTTTACATTATATTGTTTTATATATTCATTTAATTTATTTAATACATAATCTGCCTTTTTCTTTTCCCCAACTCCACCAAATGCTGGATTAACTGAATTTATTCTAATTAAATCTGATGCTATTTTTATAGTTTCATCCATTAAACTGGTATTTTCCATGTTTCCTCCTCATATAAGTAAAATATAGTAATTTAATTATAGTAATATTTTAAATTATTTTTATAATAAGGCTGTATTTGCTACTGTCATATATATTATTAGAGCTGTTAAATGTAATAAATATATCGTTCCTCCAAATATTAAAAACCTAATCACTCCAATTTTTCCACTGGACAATCTTAATGTTATCAAATTTGCAAATGATGCTATTAGTGTTCCGTTTCCTCCAACATTAACACCATAGGCAATTGGAATCCAATTAGAATATAAATTTGATAGCAAAATTGTTGCAGGGACATTTGATAAAATCTGGGAAAGGATGGATGAATATATCATCAAGGCAATACTGTTCCATTGTATAAAAAATAAATTCATAATTCCTAAGTGTTTTATCCCTTCAATATCGATGAATAGGGCACAAAATGTTAAAAGAAACAAGTAATCAATTTTAATCCTTTTTAAAATTAAAATTATCACCATTATTGGAAATAAATAAATGTAATTAACAATATTTAATGCTGAAAGAACCACTAAAATGAATATTAAAATATATGCCATCCATTCATTTTTAAATTCCATATTTTTAAAATAGAATGGTTTTTTTGTAGTGAATAGGGAACATGTGTTAAAATTTAAAAATGGCAGCAATACTAAAATTCCGCAGAGCTCATATGGTATCATATTTTTTATAAATTCAAAAATAGTTAAATGGTAATGATAAAATATAAAAAGATTCTGAGGATTGCCGATGGGAGTTAATGTACTTCCAATATTTGCAGATATTCCTTCGAATATAAAGAGCTTTTCTAAATCTCTACTGCTCATTTGAATATATTTAGACACTATTCCAGTAATTGGAATAATCACGAATAATGCAATGTCATTTGTAATTATTGAAGACATAATCAAGGTTAAAATAATCAACATTATGTAAATCCTTTTAGTGCAATTCAATAGGGATAGTGAAATCCATTCTAAAAATTTTGAATCTTTTAATAGATTTACAATCACCAATATATAAAATAATGTAAATATGGTTTTCCACTCCACTATGGATATAACCTTATAAGGTTCAATCACTGTCAATAAAAACAAAACTGCAACAATTATAAACATCAAAAATATCGCAGTATCTATTTTTATTTTTTCCATGATATATCTCTAACAACTTGTTCAAATATTTATATAAATATTGTTGCTACTGATGATATGAGAATATTTTTGTGATAAGATGAAATGTGTAAAATATAATAAAAGTTATATTAAAATGAAAAGACTGAAAAAAGAGATTATATGAATTTTATCATCCTATAATCTTATATAATTTTATATATCATTTCAAAGCCCGAAGAATACTGCAACACTATGTCCGAAGTATGCCACAAGTAAAAATCTTGGAAATCTACCAATAAGTGTCCCTATGCTAAAATGCAAAATCTTCATTTCAAAGATTCCAGCGAGCCATGCCGCAACTTTATAAGGCAGTGGTGAAAATCCGGCTATTAAAACACCCCAAATACCATACCTATCAAAGAATTCTTCTCCTTTTATTAAATATTTCTCTCCAAAAAGTTTAATAAATATGGGCGTTCCAAGTCGATAACCTAAAAAATGTCCAACTCCACCGCCAGATACAGAACCGATAGTCGCTACAATAGCACAAGTTAATGGGTCTAAACCAAACGCAGATGCACCTATTATGTATAAATCTGGTGGAATAGGTTGAATAAAAGCTTCGGTAAATGCTATCAAAAACATGCCCAAGTATCCATAATCATTTATTAAATTCTGTGCAATTAAATACAAATCCATAATTCCATCTTTTTAAATCTCTCATTTTTAATATTATATTAAAAATTTAAATTTATTTAAATCTTATCATTTTATATATTAATATACACCTATTTTATTTTTATTTATAATTATTATCATATTTATAATTTCTTTTTATCTTTCATATGCTCTAAAATAATTTAAATAATATAAAAATTTTTATTTATATGTGGTTGTATATATAATAAAATATAAAAAGAAATAAGTAAATTATAATAAATTTTTGGTGATATCATGGCTAAATTGATGATTAAAACGCCCTGTTCTACATTCACATTGGAAAGTATAATGTGCTGTATGTTTGGTATTAAAACATTCGATGTTGCAGTATATCTCTTATTGTTAAAAAATGGTGCATCAAGAGTAAATGATATAGCTGAATTACTCAATCGGGATAGAAGCACTATACAAAGGTCGGTTCAAAATTTAGTAAATGCGGGGCTTGTAAAAAGAAAACAGATAAACCTTAGAGAAGGAGGATATTTTTACAAATACAAAGCAATTCCTTTTTCAGAAGTTAAGGAGATTATAAAAGATACTATGGAAAAATGGTGTAAAGAAGTTAAGGAATGGATTGATGAGTTAGGTAATGAGGATTTAGAAAAAATTACCAAGGAGATAATATGCGTTAAAAATACAGATTAGATATTAATTATTAAAAACGGGATAATATGAAAATTGTTTTTTTAGGAACTGGAGCAGCTGTTCCTACAAAAAATAGGAACCATTCATCAATAGGTCTTAAATTTGATGGAGAAATATTTTTATTTGATTGTGGTGAAGGAACTCAAAGGCAAATTTTGTATACTGATGTATCTCCTATGAAGATAAATAATATATTTATTACGCATCTCCATGGAGACCATATTTTAGGACTTCCAGGACTCCTTCAATCAATAGGGTTTAATGGACGAACAGAACCTATTACTATATATGGACCTCCTGAAACAGAGGAAACCATTGAAAATATTTTAAAAATAGGATATCATTCAATAAATTTTAATATTCGAGTGTGTGAATTACACACTGAGAAACCTATGAAAATAGCAGGTACTGAAAAATATGAAATATACTACTATCCTATGAATCATTCAGTTCCAACAGTAGGGTATGTTTTTAGAGAAAAAAAGAAACCACAGTTAAACTTGAAAAAAGCCATTGAATTAGGTGTTGAAGTAGGACCTAAATTGAAAAGATTAAAAGATGGAAATCCAGTAAAAACAAAGGATGGAAAAATAGTATATCCAGAAGATGTTCTTCTTCCACCGAAAAAAGGAATATGCATAGGATACAGTGGAGATACAACACCACTTAAAGATTTTGGAAAATTTTTAAAATCATTGGGATGTAGATTATTAATCCATGAGGCTACTTTCGATAGTTCAAGAAAAAATAATGCCTTAGAAACCATGCACTCAACAGTGAGAGATGCAGTAAATATTGCAAAAATTGCAGGGGTTGAAGAGCTTATACTTACTCATATATCGGCAAGATATGATGATAAAATGGATGACTATATAAATGAGGTTAATATTCTTAATGCAGAAAATGATAATCTTAATATCATTATTGCTGAGGATTTCATGGAGTATTCTTTAAAATAAAAAATAATTAATCTAAATTACTATAAAATAAAAAAAAGTTTATTTAAGTTGATAGTCATGGAAATATAATCCATTAAATATTATGGCATTTTCAGGAGATACATATTTTGGGTAGGTAATTTTCTTTTTTAATTTTCCTTTTCTAATATCCTCAAATACCTCATATATATTTTTATAATTCCGCGTTGTATAAGCACAGACATTGCAGTCCTTAACAAAATATTTGTTATTTTTTTTTATAAAGTTATCCACACCTTCCTTATTAAATACTGGTGGTCCTATTTTAAGTTTAACATTTGGGAGTTCCCATACCAAAAATTCCCATGATAAATAACACATATTATCATCTGCATAATAACCACATCTCAAAAATTCAAAATTATTTTCAATTAAAATTTTGTTTATACTTTTTTGCAATTTTTCCATTTGAGGGTATATCACATCATCAACTATGTCTTTTCTTTTAATGCCCAATGTAATAAGCTTTCCTTTTTCTTTCCTATTGTTGAGATTTTCATTTATTTTTTTATAATAGTTGTAAAAGAAATCTTTTGAAGGATTTTTTAAAAACTGATGAGAATAAAATATAAATTTACAAAAGTTCTCTTTATTCAGAGCTGCAGCTACATTTCTATTTAAATCCACAGGGTCATAAACTACAAGAGAGTCTTTAAAATCGGCAAATTTATAATCATGGTCTAAATTATAGATATCAAATATTTCCTTCAAAATTATTTTTTCTCCAATTTTCCATTTTTGAGCTCCCAATAATGTATTTATAAATCCACCATAGTGTATCGTTAGTAGCTCGCATAAATATCCAGAAAATCCCTTAGTCTTTAAATCTGAGCCGTAAATACCAATTCCCTTTAAAAATTTTTTTAAAAGTCGAACATCGTTATTTAAATTATTTTTTTTTAGCATTTTCTTTAAAAATTCATTATGTAGTGGTGTTCTATCTACCGCAGATATTATATTTTCCCCCCAGTTTAGTTTATAACATGGAACTATATCTATATCGTATTTTCCAATCTTTGCAGATAAATAAGGGTGTTCTGCATATTCTATCCAACATTTACCATCTAATTTTTCTATTACCTTTTTACCAATTTTTAAAACAGTTTCTTTTAACATCTCCTTTTTAACATCTTTTTTAAATCTTATGAAAATATCTATATCATAATCATTTTTTAAATTGGTATTTCTATCAGTGGAACCAACCTGAATTATGTCTTCAATCAAACTCCTTAATTTTTTACTGTCTATCTCAGCATATAATTCAGTTATTATTTTTTCAGAAAACTCCTTTAATTCCATTTCTTCTTCTTTACTTGGAGCTATATCATTTAATAGTTCATCTAATATCTCGTTAAAACCATCTGGTTTAAAATTCTCCTTTTCCATAGTGTCCCTCGTATTTATAAAATTAGATATAACATAACATATAAAAATATATAATATGTACCTATAGATTATAAAAAATAATAAAAAAATTAAACGGTGTTTTCTATATGTTCTGATTTTTCGTTTTCCAATAAGCTCATATATTTTCCAATATATTTTTTCATATTTTCTGATTTTGGGTTTATATATTTAAACGCGTTTTCAAGTAATTTTATGGATAAATTTTTTGAAACAGAATCATCAGATTGGGACAAATAGTCTGCAATACATGCAGATAATAAAAAAATAGCAGCTCTCTGTTCAGTTTTTAATTTATGGATATGGTGAGGTCTAATATCTAATTCTTCATAAATTTTCATATATTCGCAGGAGCATTCGCTTGGAACGAGCTCCCGATATACATGAACAAAGAATTGGTGGAGCTCCATGAGTTGCTCTTTATGCATTTTATCACTTCAATAATATGAGAGTATATATGTAGAAAAAATATTATAATAAAAAGATATAACATTTTTATAAAGTATAATTAAGGATTTTTATAAAAAATATTAAAAAATTATCTTTACAATTTATATAATATAATTTTTAATATATATAATTTAACAATGAATAATTTATTTTAATGTTTTATATTTATTAATTAATATAAATTTATAATAAAATATGTAAATTTTAATATTTTTATTTATACTATGGAGGTTATTC
>NZ_WAKW01000027.1 GCF_015523155.1 Methanothermococcus sp. | reverse complement strand
GGAAACCAAACCAATAGATGAAGGTAAATTTGGTTTAGGAATCCTTGAAAAACTTGCATTAACTAAAAAAGATAAAAATAGTAAAGAAATCGAGCATAGGAAGGAATTGGGATTGCCTGTTCCTTATTAATTAATATTTTTTTATTTTTTAGATATAATCTTGTTTTTATTTTTTTATTGACTACAAATTTAAAAATCCCCTGCCTATTAAATGAGATATTCTTAAACATTCTGGAATTTTGCTTTTTAATCGTGTTTTTTTAATTACTATTTTTAAGAGCTCCTTTTCAATACCAATATATTGAACATATATTCCATTAAGTTTTTCAGGCTCTGGAAATGATTTTAAAAGAGAGATTCTTTTTTCATAATCATCAAAATGTTTTTTTAATGCCTCTATCATTTTTTGACGATTTGGCATCCTATCCATAACTGCAACCACTGGAATTCTAGTTTTTTCATATATTTCATAAATATTTGCAATATTAAATCCCCCAAATGTAACGCCATCCAAAAATATAACATTTATTTTTGTTTTATGTTTTCCCATGACCATTTTAACAATTTTTTCTGTTGAATCCATTCTATCCCTTTTTATCCTCCTAAAATAAATGCCGTCTATTATCCTGTTTCCTCGGCAATATGTTCCAATCAATATTGCCCCGTTATCATTTCTATTAAATGGTGCATCGTCTATTCCTATTACACCAATTTCATCTTTGATATGCATTTTTTTATACATCTTATCAAATTATTTCTTTTATTTTTTTAATTTTTAATATTTTTTCGTTTGGACAGTAAATAATAAATTATAGCCCCAATTATTCCTAAAAACCAGACAACCAATAGCCATAGAATCTTTTCAAGAGTATCTAAATCATCCCTCTTAAGTATATCTATAACAACCAATATAAATATTAAAATTCTTATTACGGCCCACAGTAATCCAAAAAACATGAAACCAAAAGGAATCCCCATAATTCCAAAATTTTCCATCATATTCATTGGGAAAAACAACATTATTTCACCTATAAATCAAATATATTATACTATAAAATAAAAATTTATTAATTTATTTAAATAATTATCACATGTATAACATATATTTAATTGTCCTTAAATGGATATCCATGATATGTTGATATTGCGGTTTTTATAAATGTGATTGCCCATAATCCAAACAATAGCCAGTATAATCCAAAACCAATATAGTCTATAATATGGTAAGGAAATATCCCATAAATTACATGACTTGATGTTACATATGCCCCAAGAGGGAATATAAATGCCCACCATGGCATACCATAAGGTAATTTTAGATTTTTACAGTAGTGTATTGTCATTAATATTGCCATTAAAGCCCACCATAATCCAAAACCCCAAAACAACAAAGAAAATACATAAAAAGGCTCTTTTATAGATACAAATGGTGTATATTTTATTAAATTAACGAGGGCAATAATACCTGCTCCAATTGGTCCCAAATTTATCCATATAGTTGGTGCTAATGTAGAAGGTAAGGGGTTATGGAGTATAAATCTATACATTACAACCGCAAGTATGGCTAAATATAAGAAAAATCCAGTTCCCCAACCATAATAATTAATAAATAGGGCTAATTCATGCCATATTCCAGTCAAATGAGACATTATCAAACTTCCAGCTATCGGAACAACTATCAAACCCACTGGTGGAATATACCAACCTGGATTCACATGGTCAAGCCTTATATCCTCTGATTTAAACATATAGTATGGAACTATTACGCTAAATAGCAACATACCAATAGCTCCAAAAGCCCAGAAGTATTTTGCAATATCTATATTATGCCCTATGACTATAAAGTCTGATGCCAATACAAGCATCCCCACAGCAACCGTTGGATAAAATGAACTTAATATCGGATGTTTTAAATCAGCAAAGGCATTTTTAGGATACATTACCCATCTTAAAGTCCATGGGATTATAAATGCAAAAAACATTATTATATTTAAATAAAACAATATAACTGCAATACTACTTAACATTGGAATATACAATGAATACGCTGAGCTCGATATAGCTAAAATACCTGTACCCATTATAGCTGCAAACCATGATGGTATAAAATTTTTTATAATATTACATTTTGACCCACAGGCTTCTAACATTTTCTCACCTACTTTTACCCATATGAGTATCTATTCCAAATTATTATATTTAAACCTTTTGATTAATCAATACATTTTAATATTTTTAAAATATATTTAGATATAACAATATAAAAAATTAAATTAAATTTATATTTATAATCTTTAACTTATTCCGCAAGGAGTCCCCTTCCGTCTTAAAAATCAAAGATTTTTAAAATCACCAACAAAGTTGGTGAGCTACAAAATGCGAAGCATTTTGTTTAATCTCCTCGCTTCGCGAAGATAAGGAATTAAAAAAATCCTTCATTTCGCTTATGAAGTAAGCGAGCAACAAAATCGAAATCTCCGATTTCGAGCTACAAAACTCGAAGAGTTTTGTTTAAACCGAAGGTTTTTCTAATCAGCATTGAACAATAGTGAGGAAAACTTAAAAGTTAGTTTTAGGTCTTCGCTTCACTACGGGAGGATGAATCCTCAAAATCCCTTCGGGATTTATATATTTCCTTCGCTTCGC
>NZ_WAKW01000026.1 GCF_015523155.1 Methanothermococcus sp. | reverse complement strand
AGTCCTTCACATCCTATGCAGTGTTTTGATACTCTTAAATTTTTCACAATAGATTCCAATCTATCGCAAATTTCATTTCTTAAAATAATTTTCAATATCTCACCTACTCCAATAAATGTTTTAAGATATGTCCAGTTTCTTTTTTTATAATGCCCATTGCAGTTTTACAGGCGTTTAATGAGCCAGGTAGTGCATATATTATTTTATTTTGGTAAATTCCAGCAGTTGCCCTTGAAAGAACTGTTGCATACCCTACCTCATTGTAGCTTAAATTGTGGAACATTATTTTAAATCCATCGAGCTCCTTCTCAAATAACTCTCTCAACACATCGGGTGTGTTGTCCCTATTTGATATCCCTGTTCCCCCGGTAATTACAATACAATCTATATCAAAAAAATCTATTATATGATTTATTAAACCCTTTAACATATCCTTATTATCTGGAATTAGTGTATAGTATTGAGCATTCAATTCATCCCTTAAATAATCCCCCGACTTATCATCAACATCCCTTCCAGATAGGAGCTCATTAAATCTACTATCACTTACAGTTATTACCGCATATTTTACATTCTCCAATCCTTTGTGCATAGTTTCACCTTTTTAATTTAATTTTTTAATATTTTAAATTATATAAAATCGATAAATAATATTTAAGTTATAATATATATTTTTAGTATTATAAAAAAATAAAAAAATGATTATTATGAACTTGGCAAAATATTATGATAGTCTAGCAAAAGAATATAATAAGATGTATTATGGGAATAAATTAAAATGGATGAGAGAAATAGAAAATATAGTAATGGAGAATGAAATTAAAAGGGATTATTTAGTTCTTGATATAGGATGCGGAACAGGCGAGCAGTTGCAAAAATTGAACAATAATCCTGCCATAGGTCTCGACATATCCATAGAAATGGCAAAAATAGCACACAACAAAACAAATAAATTCGTTGTAGAGGGAGATGCTGAAAACATCCCATTTAAAAGTAAAACCTTTGACTGTGTAATATCATTTTTCGGAGCTCTGAATCATGTGCAATTGAACCGAGCTCTGAAAGAGATAAGACGAGTTTTAAAAGATGATGGGATTTTAATATTTACCGTTGCAAATGTCTATGATATAAGATGGATTATTAAAACTCTAAGGCGAAAAGGAATAAAAAGCACAAAAAAAGCTGTTAAAAATAAAAAGGGGGAGATTGTAAAGTTCATAGATGGAAAAAGAATAAATGTAAAAACAAAATTTTATGATTTAAAGGATATTGAAAATGCACTGAATAAATATGATTTTCATATAAAATACACATTTGGAACAAATATTACAAATTCATATATGGACAAATTCATTTATAAAAGTTTTTTAAAGAACTTTGGATGTTATATCGGTGTTGTTGCAAAGAAAAATTAATTTAAGTTAATAATTGAATTTAAGTTAATATCATTTGTCGTCATTGGAATAAAGTTATATCTTTTAGCATGTTCAATACATTTTTTAGCCATCTCAGTATCATTGACATAATCCAAAGTTAGAACAACTATGCCATATTTTTCCTTCAAATTTTTTAGTTTTTCACTTTGAGCATTAATCCAATTTAGGTCACTACCTTTCCAATAATATGCATTCTTATTTTTGAAATCATAGCATGTTGTGAAATCCTCAAAAAGAACACCATCTATGTATGGTGCGGTTTCATCAACGACCTCAAAACCCCTATTTTGGATGACTATGATATTTGGATTTTCTTTTCTAATTTTTTTGATTAATTCAATAACCTCATTTTTTTGGTTTGTATAGATTGCACTATCAACTGTATCCAAAAACACGCCATCAAACCCAATATCTTTAAATTTTTTAACTTCATTTAGGATTATATTTTGCCATATTGGGGATGAGACATTTACATGGTAAGAGTTCCAATTTTGATTTTTTCCAACGATTATTTTTTGGCAATCTTTGAAATATTGTCTATCTTTACTAACTCCTCCAACACTTATGTAGGCAATAACCTTTATATTTGAGTTTAATGACTTTAATTTTTAATATCTTCTTTTTTATAGTTGTATGGTTCGATAAATTGAACAAAATCTTACAGATTTTGTAACTCTCCGCTTCGCTCCGATAGGTATGATTTTTTTCATTATTTCATCCTTCTCAATATTATTAATGGTGTTGCTACTAATGTTAATATTACTGCTCCTAAGGGGATTGGGGCTTTTGCTGTTGTAGTTACTGTAGAATTTCCTGCTCCAGATGATGACGGATAAATAATATTTGTCACAGTTTTATTCTCAGTTAAATCAATAAGTGAAAAATTAATATCCATACCAATTTTTGATGTAAGATTTACAATTAATTGGTTTTTGTTTTGAGAATTACTAAGTTTAATGTTACAACTTGAACCACCAAGATCTACGTAAGTATTTATGTTATTATTAATTATACCATATGATCCAGAAGAAATAGTATTACTATTAGAAGTATTAATCACATTATAAGTAATTCTATAAGAATGACCATTTGATATATCAAAAGTATAGCTTTCAGGAGGATTCCATTCATCTGCATAGATTTGAGATACACTTATAGAAAATATTAATAAAAAAATCATAATGTAAAATCTTTTTAAAAAGATGAGTTTTATTGGATAATATCTCCTCATAAAACCACCTAACAACTTTTAGCCTTAGATGATTTTAATTTATTTTTGTTAAATATATATACTTTTTGTCTAACTTAAATAGGGATGTTTAATCTTAACATTTTATGCATACTTTAAAAAAGGAGAAATAAAAAATAATTAAAGTTTTTTCTCAATTTTATCCAATGTGCTGTTTATTTTACCTAATGCTTCAATTATTTTCAATTGATTTTCATTTAGTGTATTTAGTTTTTCATCCATATTGGTTAATATATTGGTATAAAGGTCTAATTTCTTATCCATATTAGTTAATATCTCTGTGTGGTGGTTTAACTTCTCATCCATCTTATTCAGTATTTCAGTATGAAGGTTTAACTTCTCATCTACCTGCACCAATATTTTTGTATTATTGTCTAAAAGTCCGAAAATCATTTTAATGTATTTAACTCCTTCGTCGAGTTTTTTATTAAGTTGTAATAAATCATCTGCTGAAAGTCGATTTATGCCTTTTGGAAACTCAATATATGTATTCAATTCTTTTTCTTCTATCCTATCTATATTTATAAGATTGTCTTCTTCTTCCAACTCCTTTATAAATTCTTTGAATAATTTCTTTTTCTTTTCAGTGTAGAAATTCGCCAATATTCTCACAGTGCCATCCTTATAGTTATACACAACACCATCAATACCTAAACCTCTTCTAATGTCTTCTATTCTGTCCCTAAATCCCACATGCTGAACACGCCCGTATATCTTTAATTCATAAGTGATAGTCATAATCTCACCAAATATTACTCATATATACTATATCGATTAGAATATATAAAAGTATATGCAATATAATTTTAAACTATTCTTCATTTGTAATATATCCCTTAACGGCACTCTTTGCAGCAATGGCAGGGGATGCTAAATATATTTCAGCATTTACATTGCCCATTCTTCCTTTAAAGTTTCTGTTCGTCGTTGCTAAACAAACCTCTCCATCTGCTAAAACACCCTGGTGAGCTCCTAAACATGGACCACATCCCGGTGTGCATATGAGAGCTCCGGCATCAACAAAAATATCAATTAAACCTTCATTTAAAGCCTGTTTAAATATTGATTTTGATGCAGGAATTACAATCAACCTTACATCCTTATGAACTTTTTTTCCCTTTAAATACTTTGCCGCAATTCTTAAATCATTTAATCTTCCATTTGTGCAGGAGCCAATAAACACTTGGTCAATATGAGTCCCATTTACCTCTGAAACTGGTTTAACATTATCTGGATGGTGTGGGCAGGCGATCTGCTCTTCCATACCGGTAATATCTATATCTATTACCTTATAATATTCCTCTTCCTTTTCATTCACTGTAATTCTGTTCTGTTTTAAATTCAATAGTTCCTCTTCACTAATTTTAGTTTTTAGGTAGTTATACGTTGTTTCATCTGCCTCAATTAGACCAACTTTTGCACCCATCTCAATAGCCATATTGCTTAAAACCATCCTATCTTCCATATTTAGGCTTTTAATAGTTTCTCCACCGTATTCAAGAGCCATATATGTGGCTCCCCTTCTTCCAACCTCTTTACAGATTCTTAAAATAATATCCTTTCCAGTAATTTTTTCATTTTCTCCATTTACATTTACCCTAATTGTTTTTGGAACCTTAATCCATGTTTTTCCTGTTGCAAATATATATCCCATATCTGTTGCTCCAAATCCTGTGGAGAAGGCTCCAAATGCTCCATGTGTGCAGGTATGACTATCTCCTCCTGCGATTATCATGTTTGGTTTCACATGTCCTTTTTCAGGAAGAACCTGATGGCAAACTCCTTCACCCTCAAAATAATGGTGTATTATATTCTGTTCTTTTATAAACTCTCTTGTTATTTTCTGCATGTTTGCAGCTTTCGAAGTATTTGCTGGAACATTGTGGTCAAAAACTATTACTATTTTTTCGTTATCCCAGACTTTATCTGTTATCTGTCTAAATGCCTTTGCCGACAATGGTGTTGTTCCATCATGTGTCATAGCTAAATCAATGTCTATTTCTATTGTATCTCCTGCATAAACCTTTTTTCCTAATTTTTTTGATAAAATTTTCTCTGCTAATGTCATATTTTTCCTCTGTTTAAATTTACTAATAATAAATCATCATCATAATAAGTATGAATCATAGCAAAATAAGGAAATATATAAAAAATATTATTTATAAATTTTCGTAAAAATTAGTATATTTAGTATATATATGAATTTTCATCATCTAATCTATTTGGATTTATTTCAACAAGTATTTCTCCATCTTTAAATACTCTAACTATTCCACCACTTTCAGAAACTGTAATGGCTATTGCATCGGTATGTTTTGAGATAGCCGCAGCTGCATAATGCCGAGCTCCGAGACCCAATGGAAGATTCAAATTACCACCAATACATTCTATGTATCTCCCCGCAGACTTTACCTCTCCTTTCTCAGTAATTATAAATGCACCATCTATTGTGGAGAGCTCTTTTATTGTTCCTTTAACCTTTTTATCAAATATTATTGCCTTATGACATTTGAATGGATTTAATATCAACTGACTTGACATTTTAAGCACTTTTTCAGTATCTCCTATAACAAATATGGTTCCTACGGGTTTTCCTTCCCTACCCTCCACAGCGAGCTCCATGGCAATATCCAATATTTCATTAATAACAAGCCCTTCAATTTTTTCTATGGAGTTTATAAATTGATAAAATTTCAATATTGGACTGTAATTATTTACCTCAATTATAGATATGGTATCAGTTCCACCAGAGGCTTTTGGAAGTCCCAATATAGCCACTATTAAATCCCCTTTTTTTATAATATTATTTTCAAATAATTTTATAATTGCCTGTTTTATCATTGTGGTTTTGTATTTATTTCGATAATTCATCAATATAGGTATTATCCTTTTTTCATTTTTAAGATTGAAGTAGGTATCTTCATTTGGCGTAGATACTATTATTTTTAAATTACTCCCAGTGTAGTCTTTTTTACAATTTTCTTCATTATATATATTATTATTAAATTTAATTTGTGCCTGAGAATCTTCAATGGATTCTAAATATTCTTTAAATATATAGTATGTATTACCTGTTTCCGTAAATATTAAGAATATATCTGCATTTACATCGATAGCTAATTTATATCCATATTTTAAAATTGATTTAATCCTATCCATCGAGCCACCAATTATAAAATTTTAATTTAATTTTTATATTTATATTATTTTAAATCCTCTACCAAAGATGAGGCAAAATAAGGATTACCTATACAATGTTGATGGGCATAACCTCCAAGAATTCTTTTATCGTTGGATAATATACCATCCATATTATTTATTATGCCCCTTCCCCTATTTATTTTGTATGCAAATAATTTTTCTTTTATGTTTATTAACTTTGAATAATGGAATTCATGTGCCTTAAATTCACATTCTTTTTTTCCTATTGGACAGTCATATATAAATGTTCCCTTAACATAACTTAACCCCTGAACATTCTTAGTCATTATCGAATCGCAATTTAATATTTTTAACATTTCAATGCCATTTATGGAATTGGTTAAATACATCAATCCCCCACATTCTCCGTAGATTTTACCATCGAAGTTTCTTATTGATTCAATCATTGATTTGTTTTTATTCAATTCATTTGCAAAGATTTCTGGATATCCCCCTCCAAAATAAAGAACATCACAATTTGGAATGCATTCATCATTCAATGGACTGAAAAATTTAAGTTTTGCCCCATTTTCTTCCAACGCATCGAAATTATCCCAATAATAGAAATTAAATACTTCGTCATATGCCACTCCAATGGTGCATTTGTTTTTATTTACATTCCAAAGTAAAAAATCATTGCTATCGTTGTTATTATTGCCATTTTCGGTTTTATTTTCAATAGTTTCACTGCCTTCATTTATGGCATCAAACTCATTATTTTCACTTATTTCTACGATTTTATCTAAATCAAGATATTCTTCAACGACATGCCCCCATATATCTATATTTTTATTAAGATTATCCCTATTTTCAGGCGTTGGAACAAGCCCCAAATGCCTCTGAGATACTTCAAGCTTTTCATCCCTAGGAATAGCCCCAATTATTTCTATATCTGAAATATAGTAATTTACAGTATCCTTTAATTTTTTATAGTGCTTTTCCCCCCTTATTTTGTTAAATATGACTCCCTGAATATCCACATTTTCATCAAAACTTTTAAATCCTTTTATGACTGCGGCTGCACTTCTAGTTAAACTTCTTGCATCCATTATTAAGATTACAGGAGCATTCAATGATTTTGAAACTGATGCGGTACTCCCTATATCGTTATATGGAGATATACCCTCATATAATCCCCTGACCCCTTCTATGATGCTTATGTCTTTATTTTTAGAATTTCTTTTAAATAGTTCCTTAATTTGGTAATTTTTCATAAAAAATGAGTCCAAGTTTCTACTGCGGTTTCCTGTGGCTGATGTATGGTATGTAGGGTCAATATAATCAGGACCTATTTTATAAGGCTGAACATTGTATTTTTTTGAAAGTGCCTTCATTATTCCTGTTGATATGGTGGTTTTTCCAATCATCGAGGATGTTCCAGCTAATACAACTCTTTTGAGATTTTTCATGATTTTCCCTTTTTTTAATTTATTTATTTTACTTAAATTTTTTTATATTATAACATTATAGATATTTTGTTAAAATTTATAATTGCTTTTTAGTGGTTTAAATAATTTAATAAAAAATATATATATTATGAAATATTACATACTTAAATAATAAAATATATAATAAATCTAAATCTTTTTTTTATAAATAAATTAAAAATTTAAAAAAAATTAAAAAACTTTATCTATTATAATTTAATAATATAATGAATATATATTAAATAATGGTGAAAAAAATGGAACCTTATAATCAAACTAATGATATAATTAAAAATGCCATTAATCATCTAAACATTCCAAAGAAGGTTAAAATTTTCGACACCACCCTAAGAGATGGGGAACAAACCCCTGGTGTGTCATTAACTCCAGATGAGAAGGTAGAAATTGCTATAAATCTAAATAATATAGGTGTGGATGTTATAGAAGCAGGATTTCCTATTTCATCCCATGGGGAGCAGGAGGCAATTAAAAAAATAACATCTTTAAACATGGATGCAGAAATTTGCGGTCTTGCAAGAGCAGTTAAAAAAGATATAGATGTTGCAATAGACTGTGGCGTTGATAGCATACATACATTTATAGCAACATCCCCTCTTCATAGGGAATATAAATTAAAAATGAGCAAAGAAGAGATAACAAATAAGGCAGTGGATGCCATAGAATATATAAAGGAACATGGAATAAAAGTAGAGTTCTCAGCAGAAGATGCCACAAGGACGGAAATTGATTATTTGATAGAAGTTTATAAAAATGCAGAAGATGCAGGTGCCGACAGAATAAATGTTCCAGATACCGTCGGTGTAATGATTCCAAGGGCAATGACTTATTTAATAAGCGAATTAAAAAAGGAAATTAACATTCCTATTTCTGTTCATTGTCATAACGACTTCGGTCTTGCAGTGGCAAATTCATTAGGTGCAGTTGAAGGGGGGGCTGAGCAGATACACTGCACAATAAATGGATTAGGTGAAAGAGCAGGAAATGCTGCTCTTGAAGAGGCGGTAATGTCATTAAATATGATTTACGGTGTAGAAACCAATATAAAAACCGAGAAATTAACAGAAATATCTAATTTAGTATCAAAACTCACTGGAATAAAAACTCAGCCAAATAAGGCAGTTGTTGGGGAAAATTCATTTGCCCATGAAAGCGGAATACATGCCCACGGTGTACTTGCACATGCCCTCACCTATGAGCCAATACCTCCTGAAATGGTGGGTCAAAAGAGGAAAATCATATTGGGAAAACACACCGGAGCTCATGCTATCCAATCAAAGTTGAAGGAGCTTGGTCTTGAAGTTGGGAAAAATGTTTCAGAAGAGCAGTTTAAGGAAATAATAGGCAGAATAAAAGACATCGGAGATAAAGGCAAAATGATTACCGATGCAGATGTAATAGCAATTGTTGAAGATATTACAAAGAGAACTGTAAAATCAGAAAGAATTGTTAATTTAGAGCAAATAGCAGTAATGACTGGAAACAAATTAATTCCAACAGCAAGCGTGGCTTTGATAATAAACAATGAGAAATATATTACTTCAAAGGTTGGAGTTGGACCAGTGGATGCTGCATTAAAGGCAATTCAATCTATAATAGGGGAAAAAATAAAATTAAAAGAATATCACATAAATGCCATCACTGGTGGAACAGACGCCTTAGCAGAAGTAATTGTTAAATTAGAAGGGTATGGAAAAGAAATTACCGCAAAAGCAGCAAATGAGGATATAGTAAGGGCATCTGTTGAGGCAATAATTGATGGAATAAATAAGATTATGGATAAATGAAATAAAATGAAATAAATAAAAGAAGAGGGTGAAATTATGAAAATTGCAATACCTATGGAAAGTGATAGGGTATGTGCCCATTTTGGTAGAGCTCCGTATTTCTTAATTGTTAATATCGACAACGACAAAAAAGAAGTGGTAAATACAAAAGTTGTGGAAAGTGTCCCCTGTGATGGTCAAGGTCATGGTAAGGCTGTTAAAGTTCTGTTGGGTGAAAAACCAAATGGAGTAATTTGTATAAATATGGGTAAAAATAGTATGGAGAGTTTATCGAAAAAAGGCATTGAAATATATAAATGTGAAACTGATAATGTGGATGAATGTATAAAATTATTTTTAGAAGAAAAATTGGAAAAAATAAATTAATAACCTTCCAATTTTATACTGTATCCATATTCCCATTCTTTTGTATCCTTTCCAGCAAGCATATCTATTATTGAAGGATAAATATTTGAAGTATCTTCTACAAAGTAAGGATTATAACTTTCTTCGTCCCCATAATGAGTTCCATAGTCCCTATTTGGAGAGATATATATAATTCCTGTTTTTCTAATCATATTTTTATATGCCGTTGCCGTTGGTTCTATTGGAGCGTATTTTCTTACCCTGAAGTTATCAAAATATACATTTTGATTATAATTCTCATCATTAAATCCCATGGATGTTCCAAGTTCAAAATAACTTCCGTATGGGTTATTTATATATTTACTAATCATCCAATTATTTTCATTATTTTGTAGGTAATCGCTTAAATTAGAGTAGGTTCCATAAATTGTTGTTCCGTTGATGAGAATTTTTATATGGTACCATGTGTTTTTATTTGCCACGTTATTACTATATGTCGTTCTTGTTCGATATACATAGTAATAATCCACAGGGTATTCATTACATATGCCTAAACCGGAATAAATATAATCATCATCATGCCAATATAACTCCTGACCATAATTGGTATAAAGTGCGTAATCATTGTTATTATATCTTCCCCCTAAGTCCAATGTGTAAAATGCATCTGGATGAGTTGTGGTTTCCCCATAATACTGAGGATTTGCAAAATATCCTACCATTATATTTGGGGCAGGCCAATCTCTAAACCCGCGTGGCCGAGACCATGACCAGTATTGGTAATTATTATCTCCTTTTGCATCAACCTCAATAATATAATTATTTAGAGTTATGTTGTTGTTTGAAATCATTCTTGCAACTGGTGGGGCATTTTCACATTTAATTATTTGCCTATTATATAGTGAGTTATAAAGTGGGTTATCATTATTATTACCTCCATCATAATTCCAAGTTCCATATAATACATTCCATTTAGAGTAGATTGAGTCGTTATATTCAAAGCCATCGAATAATTCAAATACTAAATCCCCCTTACTTTCTGATATTTTTGGATATGTGGATATTATATATACTGTTGTATTTGTATGGGCTTTTAAATGCGGAACTTTTAGCCAAACAATTGCCTTATCGTTGTTTATATTATCGTTTGAATAATTCCAATATTCTATCCAATATGGAACATAATTCTTATTCTCATCATAAAATCTTAAACCAGTTCCATTTGGTTCCAATGAAAAATTGAAATTGCTATTGTTTAGAACAACTTTAACTTGAAAATCATTTAAATCTTCATTGTTTGGATTTGAAATATTTATACTCCCCATATATGTGGGTTTTATGTAGTGGTATGCATCTAAAATTGTCTTTACAGTTGCGTATTGGGAGGAATTTATACATTCTGATTTATTCACTATACCGTTTTTTGATAGATTGTATTCAAAAATATAATCTATTTTAAATGTAAATCCATCTACCATTGTTATGTTTGTTATGTTGAATCTATATGAAAAATTATATCCTTGATTGTTATAGTATTTACTTGCATTTGCTAAATAACTGTTGTTGATTATATTTATAGTATCGTTTTTTAGAAATTCTACAACTTCCGTAGTATTTTTAAAAAATGCATCGTCGGGATTATTGGGGTTATTATTATATCGCCTTATAACTTCCAGTTCTGCATCATTCAATACCTTATTAAATACTGGTGAAATGGATGAGGTAACCACATGCTCTATTGATGTAGATTTTAAATCAACAGAAGATGCTTTCATCTCATTTAATACCTGCTGTTTTTGAATATCTATGGTGTTGTATAATATTGTTCCAGTTAAGAACAACAGTAAAACCAATACAATCATACTTTGAGATGCATACATTTAATCACCGCAGATAATTGTGATATTTATAGGATTGCTTGAATTAAAGTAATATATAGCTTTTCTATAAGGGTAAGTGGTATTATCATAATGGTTATTTAAGTAATTGTATGTCTCATTTTCGCTTATAAAATGTTTATTTGTTAGGTATAATCCATTATCATTTCCATATACTCCATACCACCCCTCAGTTCTATTCATTAGAATGGTGGTAGATGCCATAATAGTTTTACTACCTGTTAAGTTGCCCTGTGAGATGGCATAATTTCCAATTTTTAATTCATAATTTTTAAATCCTATCCTATTTTTTAAAATACTCACTGCAATGGCTGAATTATTGTTATTGATTAATAAAATGGCAGTTTCGATTGTCCCATCTGAAATTAGGGATTTTAATTGATACACCACTTTATCATACATTATATTGGTTTTTACAGTATCTTCATAGTTGTTTGTATGTTCTATCATCGAAGATGTAAAGAAACCCATGCCCACGATAATAATAATAACTGCAATTAATAAATCACTATCAAATATCATAATATATCCCCCTAATTCTTTAATTCAACAACGCATGATATATTTTCAGGTCTTAATTTTAATACATAAATTGTAGAGGGTTGGCTAAATGTAATATTTAGAGTTATATTTTGATTTGGATTATTTGATACATTTAATAATTTTATCTCATTAGGTTCGTAATATTCCCAATTATGTGTGTTTATAACTTTTCCAAATCCAGTTATTTTTGGAGTACTATTTAAATGTAATTCGAACGGTACCCCATTAACCAAAAATATCGCATCCGTTGCCTCTGTTGAAGAAGCGTTGATATAAACTAATGTTGAAGGTCTCCTGGCGGCAAAATATAAAATTTCATTTTTGGAAATATTCTCAGATATTATTTTATTGTTTGAATATCTCCAAGTTTTTATAGGAACTAAAAGATTTCGTTTTTTAATATAGGTGTTTTCTGAATAATTAACTGAATAATTTACAAAAATCAGATTTACATTTGAGATTACATTAGGAATATTCGTAAAATAATATGATTTTATAGATTGTAATATTGTAGAGCTCACAATATTTTCACTTACAGAAACAGATACCTTTGGAGCATATTTTCTTACTTTGATATTGTCAAACCAATACTCCTCATCATGAGTGCCCTGTCCCGTTCCTAAAAGAATATATCTACTATTTTTTGGATTATTTTTTTTAGTGACCTTACAATTTACATTGAACATAGTATTTGTATTATTATTTGGATTTGGGTCTCCATAGTATCCATTGAAGAATTCCCAGATGGATGAATTGCAGATTCTGTCCCCTTGATTATTCTTCTGTTCCAATATAAATTTTTCCTCATACCATGTGTTATCCTTTGTAAATATGTTTGAATCTTTAACTAACGTATCGTAATTACGACATATTGCAAATAACTGGTCATAACCTGTAAATGAGTTATAAAAATTATTGGCATTTGAGTCTGAATAAAATCCAACCATCGTATCGGGACTATCTGCACTTCCCCCCTCTGCCCCAGTATGTCCTTTAACAGTAGCTTCAAGAATATATTTATCGCCATCATTAACATTTAATGGATTTCTTGATATTATGCTTCTATATCTCACACTGCTTGGTTTTAAATGGGCAACATGATTTTCCCCTGAATTATTATTATAGTATGGTAATGTGTTATCCTGGGTAATGTTCCAGTCGTTTTCACTACCTATTACAACTTTCCATTTATCCCATAAACTTTCATTCTCAAAATCGTCGAAGAATATAAATACTTTATTTCCATCGTCCTCTATTGAAGAGTCTCCATTCTGATTCCTTTTTAAATAAACTAATATACTACTGTTTTTTGGAATTTTATTTACTTTTATCCAAATTCTTGCCTTTTGATTGTATTTCCAAGTTTCAATCCAATAGGGAATTTCAGTAATTGTCCCGCTGTCGTTTTCCCAAAAACTTATATTTTTACCATTTGGTGAAAAGTCAAAATTGAAATTAGTTGGCGTTAGGGTAACTAGAACTTGATAATCTGTCAAATTATAATCATTTGGATTTGATATATTTATTATATACATCCAACTATCGTTATATACATAATTTAAACCAACCTGTGCAGATGGATCAAATGTTCCTGGAATTTTATTATATGATATATAATACCTTTCTTTAATTTTATCTAAAAATCTTTTATAATCTGGAATATATGAATTAGAGGGTAATTCATGCTGTTTATACAATACATCAGTTATTAAATTTGCTTTTTCAAATGATTCAATATTTCTTTTTTCTTCATGAACTGTTAAAATATTGTGAGAAATTGCAAAATATCCTAAATAAAAAACTATAACAAATACAGCAGCTACAATAACAGCTTCGTAGGTAAATATATAGCCTCTTTTTGACTTTAACCTTACCAACATAATATATCCCCCGAATTTTTATAGGTATTGCAATATAAAAATAATCTACATAATTGCTATATAAATATAAATAATATTAAAAAAGAGAAAACCTTTGGTTATTTAATCCTAACTGTAAGATTTTTACAGACATAAAACTTCCCAAATGATATATTTACAATATTTTGGGGCAGGCGTGGATTATTCTTTAAATTCCCTCCAGTAATGTTTATATATGTGCCATTTTCATCATGTTCGGGTTTAAATAGTATGTTTGTAGTGTTATTAACAATTATTTTTTTGTTTGAAAAATATATTGTATAGTTGATATTTCCAATAGGTTTAAATGTTGCATGCATATTAACATTTTTTGAATATGCGATTAAAGCATAATTTTCAAAAACATCAAGTATTGAATGTCCCCTATCGGCAATTTCAGAGTGATTAACTCCATTTAAAAAATTGAATACATTATAACTAACCAATACACTCAATAATAACATAAATAGTATTGCCAACACTGCATCAATGGAAATCTGTCCTCTTTTGGAATATAATTTCATAAAAATCCCATAAAAAATTATTATTTTAAATTTTCTAATTATAATATTTTATAATTTATCTTATATATATACCTACTAATTTTTAAAATTAATAATATATTTAATAACAAAACTATTATTAGAATAATTAATGAAAATATTTATATAATATATATAAATATAGCTATTTTTAATGAATATGTATATATTACAAAACATTTAATAAGTCAAAAATATATTAATAATTTTAATACCATGGTGATATAATGGAGCTCGATGTTAGCGGAACAGTATGTCCAATTCCAGTATTAAAAACAAAAAAAGCACTTGATTCAATGAGCGATGGAGAGGAATTGACAGTAATAGGAGACTATAAACCAGCATTAGAAAATATTACAAGATTTGTTGAAGAACATGGTCATACTGTTGTATCTGCCGAAAAAACTGAAAGCGGATTTAAAATTGTAATAAAAAAATAAACAATTATAAAATAAGGTGATATTTTGAAATTCACAGTAATAATCACAACAGCACCATATGGAAAAGAGAGGGCATACTCGGGTCTTAGATTTGCTTTAACATCACTTTTAGAAGGTATCGATATTAATATATTCCTCCTTGAAGATGGAGTCTATGTTGCAAAAACATCTCAAAATCCAGCAGAGGTTCCGAACTATTTGGAATATCTAAAAAACTGCATTGAAGCAGGGGCAGTTGTAAAGGCATGCGGTCCATGCAGTAAGGCAAGAGGTTTAAGTGAAGATGATATATTGGAAGGGGTGCAACTTGCCACAATGCATGATTTAGTGGCATTTGTAAAAGAGAGCGATAATGTAATAACATTCTAAATTTTGTTTTTTAATTATTTTTCCTTTTTCATCTTTTTCTTTTCTTTTTTTATTTTTTATTTCTTTCTCATTTATTATTGTTTATTATTTAATCCTCCACTCCAAAAAACAAACACTTTAAATACTCCAAATTTTTATTTGCCATTGTTATTATATGGTCGGGGGATTGAGTTCTGTATCCCCCAATTTGCCTAATTTCTTTTTTAGCCCTTAGTGAAGAGGAAACTACCATATTTTTAAACATCTCTCTATCGATATGGTGGGAACAGGAACATGTAATAAACATCCTCTTTGCAAGTTTTAATCCTAAGTAATTCATTGTGTTGTATGCCTTCAACGCATTTTTAACATCCTTTGACGATTTTGTAAAAGCCGGCGGGTCTAAAATTACAATATCGAATTTTTCGTTTTTATCAATCATTTCCCTCATTACATCAAAGGCATTTCCTACAATGAAGTTATAATTCTTTATATTATTTAGTTCCATATTTTCCTCTGCAACCTCCAACGCCTTATCTGACATATCAACTCCTACGACTTCCGCCCCTTTTATGCCACAATGGACAGAAAAACCACCAGTATAACAACAAATATCTAAAACTTTATCTCCTTTTTTAACATAATTCTCTAAATTTAGTCTATTTTCTCTCTGGTCTAAGAAGAATCCAGTTTTATGTCCCTTTAAATTTACCTTAAATTTCGCATTTCCTTCATTTATTATTGTTTCAAATTTTTTATCCCCATATATTTTTGATTTTATTTTACTTCCTTTTTTTGCACTTTGAACATAGAGAGTAGTAATATCAGTAAGTTCATTTAAACATTCAAATATAATGGGAATGTACTCTTCCATAACTTTTGAAGACACCTGCATTGATGCTATGTTGTTATATTTATCAAGTATGATTGAAGGCAAATAATCCGCCTCTGCATATATCATCCTGTATGTATCTTTATAATTTAATATATTCTCCCTATATTCCTTAGATTTTTTTATTCTATTGTAAAAAAAGTCCTTGTTTATCTCTTCATCTTTTAGAGTTAATATTTTAATTGTCGCTCTGCTATCATATATAGCCTTAGCTACAAATTTATCTTTATAATATAATTTTATTATTTGCTCCTTATCTGGCAAATCCTCTTTATTTATTATTGCATTTTTGTAAATAACCCTTGAAAAATTTAAAATAGAATTATATGCCCTTTTGTCAATCTCTATCAATAACATCACCCTATATATAAAATAAAAATATATTAATAAAAGTTCCTTCTTAAAAATTTTGAATTACTTCTTTCAATAAATGTATTACAAACCTCCTCTGGTTTTCCATCCATTATTATTTTTCCTTCGTCTATTAATATAGTCCTGTCGCTTATTTCTTTAATAAGTTGGATGTGATGGCTTATTAATACCATGGTTGTTCCAAACTCATCATTTATCTTTTTAAGGTAATTTGAAACATCCCTAAGTGTAATCGGGTCTAAATCACCAAACGGCTCATCAAGGAGTAGAATCTTAGGTTTTGTTATAAGTTGCAATGCAAGAGCAACCCTTACCTTTTCACCGCCGCTTAGTTCCAATGGTGTTTTCTTCAAAATATTCTCATCCAAGTCAAGAGCTCTAAGAACATCTTTTGGATGGAACTCATCCACAACAGCGGGGAACAGCATTTTAACTATATCCTCTGATATGCCCAATTTTCCAAGTTTGTTTTTCATTTCCTGTTCTGGAAGGTCAATCAACTGATAAATGGCATCTACAACTTTTGGAGATATGCCGAGCTCTTGGGATTTTAATTTTGCATTTGCTACCGCCTTTTCCCCTTTAATTCCAAGCCTGTATTTTAGCATATCCTCAACAGGCAGATAGTGAGTCAATGAAAACTCCTGGTGCATTATACCCATTCTTCTTCTTAAATTAACTCTTTCCCATCCATAGTCGTTCAAATCTATTCCATCAACAACAATATTCCCAGCATCTGGGAATTCAACACCGCCGAGAAGTCTTAAAAGAACAGACTTTCCAGTTCCACTGGGCCCAATGATGGATAATATTTCGCCCTCTTTCACATTAAAGGAAATATCCTTCATATTAAGAGTTTCCCCACCATGCACAACAAAATATCTTTTGGATACATTATTTACACTTATAATATCTTTGTCATTTGGAGTGGTTTTTTTAGCATATGGTTCGTCCATGTCTTTTAAAAACTCATTAATTACCTCTTTTGGTTCTCCATCCATTTTTATATCTCCATCCTCTAAAAGAATACATCTATCGCATAGATATTCGTGGATTTCTGGGAGATGTGATGTAATTACCATTGTAATATTTAATTTTTCATTGATATTCTTTAAAACATCTAGTAAAATCTGTTTTGAAGCTGGACAGGACATGGTGGCAGGTTCATCAAGCAGTAAAACGCCTTCTCCTTTTTCATATATTTTTGCTATTTGCCTACCTAAGATTAACCTCTGTTTCTCTCCACCGCTGAGTATGTTTGAAAATGCATCTTTTTTATGCTCCAATCCAACCAATTTTAAAATCTCTATTGCGGTTTTTTCGTATTCCTCCCATTCGTCTTCCATAGGAAGAGATTCATCAGAATTGTTTCTTATGGCGTATAATTTCCTTATTATGTTGTATATTGAAGGTTCAGCCCATAATGCAAAGTTCCTTTGTAAATGTATCGCAGTAATTTCTCTAAAATTATCAGTTCTACCGCAAATTTCAATCTCGCCGCTGTATTCCTTATCGGTCCCTCTTAAAATTCTAATCAATGTGGATTTTCCAGCTCCGGATTTTCCAATTATCCCCAATACTTCTCCCTTTTTAGCTTCAAAACTTATATTATTTAGCACCTTTTTTTTGCCGTAATTTTTAGATAAATTCTTGACCTTAACTGCCATACTCTACACCTTTAAATTATTGTTTTAAATTATATATATAAATAATGAAATGAAAATAATAATTAAAATAATGATTAAAATTAGATATAGATGTATATAATAACTTATAATTTTTTAGTTATATATTTTATTATATTGATGTGGTAATATGAATAATATAGGTA
>NZ_WAKW01000025.1 GCF_015523155.1 Methanothermococcus sp. | reverse complement strand
TATTAATGCTAAGGAACATATATGTTAAATCACCATAAAAAACATGAAAATTACAAGATGAACTTAACACCAAAGGGGATTATTATCAATAAACAAGCATGAATCCATGATTATTTTTAGAAGAATTTAGAGAAAAAATTCACTCCGATAAAATTTGTAAAAATTATTTGTCGATTTAAAAGAAATTATGGTAGGTAAAGAACATTAAGATTTAATTTTAAATCATCCAACTATATAGTAATAATAAGAAAAAGTAATTTATATGTTAAACATTAAATGATAAACTAAATAAAAATGTAAAGGACTTAATCGTGAAATTGGAAAGATTGAAAATAGAAGAAGATTTAATTTTTTAATATAAATTATTTAAATTTTTATATATGGATATATAGATTTTTAATTAAAAAATGGGAATTATTTAAAAGGGATATAAAATGATAATAAAAGGTATAAGAAATGCAAAAATAACGAATAAAATATTTAATTTAAAACTTCCATTTCAAATACTAAATGCCGATTTAATAGCTACAAAAAAACATGTAATTCATGCTATAAATCAGGCTAAATCAAAAAAACCAATTACAAACAGCTTCTGGATGGAAATACTTGTAAGAGCATCGGCACAACGGCAAATATCCCATGCAATAAAAATCATTGGAGTGAAGCCAGATGAAAAGAAAAAATCAAATATCTGCGTAGTATGTGAAGATGAAGAAACACTAAATAAATTGTTGGATGTTGTTGGTGGAGAAGTTGATGACTCAGTTTTAGAGCTCACCCCATCAAAAATGGAAAATATAAAAAAGATATATAATATTAAAGGATTAGATGATAACAATGAATATAATAAAGATGATTTAGTTAAACGAGTATGCGAGAAAATAAGCATTATTGAAGTAATGTAAATAAGAAAGGAAAAACACGATAAGGAGGAATAATATGATAATTAAAAAAATAACCGATTTAACAAAAAAAGAAAAAAATATAATATTTAACAGAAATAAAATGAACTTTAAAAACATATTTCCTACTGTAAGGGAAATACTGGATAATGTAAAAAATAACGGAGATAGTGCATTAAGGGAATACACCAAGAAGTTTGATAAGGTTGATATTGATGATTTTAAGGTTCATAAAGAAGAAATTGAGCAGGCATACAATAAGATAGATTATAAAATTATAGAGGCAATTGAAAAAGCCCATAATAATATAAAATCATTCCATGAAATTCAGTTAAAAAATCTTAAAGAATGGGAAGTTGATAACAATGGAATAAAGAAAGGGCAAATAATAAGACCAATAGAAAAAGCAGGATGTTATGTCCCAGGAGGAAGGGCATTTTATCCATCAACTGTTTTAATGACAGTAGTTCCTGCAAAGGTTGCAGGTGTGGAAAAGGTTGTTGTGGTTTCACCACCAAATGGAACAGAGGGAAATCCTGCAACACTTGTGGCATCGGACATAGCAAAGGCAGATGAGATATATAAAATTGGAGGGGCTCAGGCAATAGGTGCTTTGGCTTATGGGACAAAAACAATTCCAAAGGTGGATATTATTGTTGGACCAGGAAATATATTTGTAACTGCGGCTAAAATGATGGTTTATGGTAATAATGTAGCAATTGACTTCCCAGCAGGACCTTCTGAGGTATTAATAATATGCGATGAAACAGCAAATGAGGAGTATATTGCAATGGATTTTTTAGCTCAGGCAGAACATGACCCTAATTCTTCATGCATAATTACAACCACATCAAAGGAAAAGGCAGAATTCATTAGAAACAAAGTTATGAATTTACTAAATAACAATGTAAAACGAAAGGAAATAATAAATCAATCATTAAAAAACTCTGCAATACTATATGGAGAACTTGAAGAGTGTATAAAATTATCAAATGAATATGCACCAGAGCATTTGGAAATAATTACCGAAAATCCAAGGGGAGTTTTAAAAGATATAAAAAATGCTGGAAGTATATTCTTAGGAAATTATGCTCCTGTTCCCGTTGGGGATTATGCAAGTGGAACAAACCATGTTTTACCAACAAGCGGATGTGCAAAGATGTATTCAGGTTTAAGCGTTGATACATTCATAAAAAAACCTACTGTGCAGGAACTCACAAGAGAAGGCTTAAAAAGTATATCAGATATTGTAATTACACTTGCAGAGGCAGAGGGACTATATAACCATGCAGAAGCTGTAAGAAAAAGACTAATTTAATTATTTAATTTTTTATAATTTATTTTTATTTTTATTTTGGTGATATAATGTTATTTAAAGAGATATGCATTATATTTGATAAAATAGAACGCACAACAAAAAGATTAGAAAAAATGGACTATTTTATTGAATTAATAAAATTAACAAAAGAAAAAGGTTCGCCGAATGATTTGAAAAATATATGTTATATCACCATTGGAAGAGTGTTTGCAGAGTATGAAAATAAGGAGCTTGGCATAGGTCCAAACCTATTAATAGAAGCGATTAAAACCATAGGTATAAACGAAAAAAAATTATTAAACAGTATAAAAGAAACAGGGGACATTGGGATAGCACTTGAAAAACTGAGCTCCGATGTAAAACAGGTTTCTCTCTTTCAAACACCACTAATGCTTGATGATGTATATGTCACCTTAAAAAAAATATCGGAAATTGAAGGAGCAAACTCTCAGAAAAAAAAGATAAGGTATATTTCAAATCTCCTTTTGAAAGCTTCACCAATAGAACGAAGATATCTTGTAAGACTTATTTTAGAAGATATGAGAATAGGAATGAGTGTTCCAACGATTTTAAGTGCATTTTCATTATATTTTAATATTCCAAAGGAAAAATTGGAGAAAATCTATGCAGTTGTAAATGACATTGGGCTTATTGCAGAAAAATTAATGTTAAATGCGGATATTAATAAAGATGAGGATTTAAAGTTAAGAATATTTAGACCAATTAAGCCTATGCTTGCACAGCTTATACCTTCAATTGGTGATGCCATAGTTGAAATGGGAACTCCGCAGTTTGAAACAAAATACGATGGTGCAAGGGTTCAAATCCATAAAAAAGATAAAAATGTTAAGATATACAGTAGAAAGCTGGAAGATATTACAAATTCAATTCCAGAAATAGTGGATGAAGTAAAAAACATGGGAGTGGATAATATAATAGTGGAAGGGGAATGTGTGGCTATTGACTTAAAAACTGGACATCCCAGACCATTTCAAGATATATTACGAAGATTTAGACGAAAATACGATATTGACAAGATAAAGGAGGAGATAAATTTAAGGGTTTATTTATTTGACATATTGTATTACAATGAATCATTAATTGATTTATCACTAAAAGAAAGAAGGAAAATACTTGAAAATATAATTGGAATAAATGACTGGGAAATTGATAAAACAAAGATAGAAAATGAAATAAAATCTAAAAAGAAAATAGACATATCCTATAAATTAACAACTAATGATTTAGAAAAAGCTATGGACTTTTACAAGTGGAGTTTAAGCATAGGTCATGAGGGTGTGATGATTAAAAATCCAAATGCACCATATACACCTGGAAGTAGAGTAAGAACAATGTATAAGTTTAAACCTACATTGGAAAGTCTTGATGTAGTAATAACAAGGGCAAAAATAGGCATGGGAAAAAGAAAAGATTGGTATGGTTCCTTTGAAATAGCCGTTAAGGATGAGGAAGGAAATTTATATCCAATTGGTCATGTTGGAAGTGGATTGACTGAGGAAGAGCTCGATAAATTGACGGAAATATTGAAATCGATTAAGATAAATGAAATAGATGGAGAAGCAATCGTAGAACCAAAAATTGTTTTAGAGGTATCTTATGAAGAAATTCAGAAATCTGATAAATACGAATGTGGTTATGCCCTTAGATTCCCAAGAGTTGTTAGAATAAGGGAAGATAAATCAGTTGATGATATAAATACTGTCGATGATGTAAAAAGGATATTTGCTATTCAGAAGGGGAAACATTAAACTAAATAAACTCATTCTAAAATTTTATAAACTGTATCTCGCTGCTTTGGAATCCTTCCTATCCTTAAAATCATATCCTTTATTTCATTAACAGATACATAAACCCCATGCTCTGCACCAGCAGATTTTGAAATATTTTCCTCTATGAGTGTTCCACCGAAATCATTGGCACCACATTTTAGAGCAATTTGAGACATTTTAAATCCTAATTTAACCCACGACACCTGAATATTTTTTATAATGTCTTTAAATAATATTCTACTAATGGCATAAACTTTCAAATCTTCCAAACCTGTGGCTCCCCCTCGAGCTCTTCCTTCATGGTATATCGGTGCCAGTTTATGCATAAAACTTAATGGAACAAATTCGGTAAATCCATTAGTTTCTTCCTGAATACTTTTTAAAATAAATAAATGATTCACTATATGCTTATACTCTTCAATATGTCCATACATCATGGTAGATGTTGTTTTTATACCTAATTTATGGGCTGTTTTTATTACATCAATCCATTCCTTGGTTGATAACTTTGATGGACAGAGCTCCGCTCTAACCTCGTCGTCCAGTATTTCAGCAGCAGTTCCAGGCATGGTATTTAATCCATTTTCTTTTAGTATTTTAAGTGCTTCTTTAATATCAAGCCCAGCGTTTTCAGCTCCAAATTTAATTTCCATTGGTGAAAAGGCATGAATATGTATATCACCATAAGGTTTTGTAATATCATGAACTTTTTTTAATACCTCCGCCTGAAAATATGTATCCACCTTGGGATGAAGCCCCCCTTGAATACATACCTCTGTACATCCAAATTTTTTTGCATCCAATGCTCTTTTTGCAATTTCATCAGTATCTAAAAAATAGGCATTTTTATCTTTTTCACCTGCTCTAAATGCGCAGAATTTACAATCTCCAATGCAAATATTTGTGAAATTAATGTTTCTATTGATCACATAAGTTACAACATCCCCTACAATCTTTTTCCTAATGTCGTCGGCGCATTTTAAAATATTAAAAAAGTTTTCAGTATCTTCAAATAATTCTATACATGCCTTTTTTGAAATATTTCTTTCACAATATTTTTCTAAATCCATAAAACCACCATACGTCATTAATAAAGTAATTTTTTAATAAGTTTATATCATATATAATAAAAATAAAAAATATAATTTATTTTATATCGCATATAAGTATAATTAATTATCATTTTAAAATCTAAGGGCATATTTTGTTATATAAATACTTTTCTATTTAAATTAAATAGAAACCAAATAATATTAATAAAAACAATATATTATATGGTAATACAACCTATAAATAAAAAAGGTGAAAAAATGAAATTTGGTATTGAGTTTGTTCCCAACGAACCTATAACAAAAATCAGCTACTATGTAAAATTGGCAGAAGATAATGGATTTGAATACTGCTGGATTACAGACCATTACAACAATAGAAATGTATATATGACATTAACATCAATTGCAGCTGCAACAAACAAAATTAAAATGGGACCAGGGGTTACAAACCCATACATAAGAAGCCCAGCTATTACAGCATCAGCAATAGCTACATTAGATGAATTATCAGGTGGAAGAGCTGTTTTAGGTATTGGACCTGGTGATAAAGCAACATTCGATGCATTAGGAATTGAATGGATAAAACCAGTTTCAACAATTAAAAAAGCTATTGCTGACATGAGGGCTCTCATGAAAGGGGAGAGATTAGAAACAGGAGCTCAGTTGGCAATAAAACCATCAGTAGAAATTCCAATTTACATGGGAGCTCAGGGACCAAAGATGCTCGAAACAGCAGGTATGATTGCAGATGGTGTTTTGATTAACGCATCAAACCCAAAAGACTTCGAAGCTGCTGTTCCATTAATTAAAAAAGGTGCAGAAGCAGCAGGAAGAAGCATGGATGAAATTGATGTTGCAGCTTACGCCTGTATGTCAGTTGATAAAAAACCAGAAAAAGCTAAACAGGCAGCTATTCCAGTTGTTGCATTTATTTCAGCAGGTTCCCCACAAGTTGTTTTAGAAAGACACGGTATTGAAGCTGAAAAGGTAGAAACAATTAGAGGAGCTCTTAAAAAAGGAGACTTTAAAACAGCATTTGGAACAGTTGATGACACAATGTTAGAGGCATTCTCCTTATACGGAACACCAGAAGAAGTTGTTGAAAAAATAGCAGGATTGGCAAAAATAGGTGTAACTCAGGTTGTTGCAGGTTCCCCAATTGGACCAAACAAAGAAACAAGCATTAAATTAATCGGTAAAAAAGTAATTCCTGCTGTAAAAGAATTATAAATTAAATATATATTTTTCCTTTTTTTAACTTATTCCGCAAGAAGTCCCCTTCCGTTATAAATCCTTCGGATTTAGATGAAAATCTTACGATTTTCATTACTCAACTTCGTTGTGATTGTAAAGTCTCCTCGCTTCGCTCGAAGATAAGGGAGGGGATGAATTGTGGGCAAACATTTATATAGTAGCATTACCATATATAACAATGGTAATTATAGATGTATCTACACCATTACAATCTGAGAAGGCTGAGAGTGCTGCTCAGATGTAATTACTTTATAACCATTGATTGCTTAAATCTTCTAAAACTATATTAAGTCAGGGCTGGGAGAGTCTGTTGTGCCTGTTTGGCGAATCGAAGATTCGCTAAATCTCAAAATGGACGAAGTCCATTTTAAGACGGAGGGATTATTCCTTATGAGTCAGGAAGCCACTCCCGTAAGGAGGGGTAATTCACTAATTTAAAACTTAATTTAAGAACTTTTTAAATAAATCTTTTAATATAATTGAAGGATTATCCATATCTCCTTTTTTAGTTATATGTTCTACAAGATTATTTTTTATTATAAATTCTAAAAGTTTATCTATTTTTTTATCATCCATTTTTTTTATTAGGGTTCTAAATCTTAATCCTGCCTTAATTTCATTCCCAATATCTTTTTTCCAAAGCTTATCATAATTTTTTAAATAACTCAAACCATAATTATTTGCTAAATATTCATCTATAATCTTTCCACAGATTTTGGCACATTTAGCACCGTAGTATAATCCTCCCCCACTTAAAGGTTTGACCTGCCCTGCGGCATCACCCACAAGCATTAGATTGTTTTTTACAGTGGTTTTTAGGTAGCCTATTGGAAGTGTTCCAACTGAAAATTCAACTGGAACAGCATTTTTTAATATTTTAGAAGCTATTGGATGGTTATTTATAAAATTTAAAAGTTTTTTGTATGTGTTTGAGCTATTGCATAAACCTACTCTTACCCTATCCTTTCCCATTGGTATTATCCATATAAAAAAATCTTTACAAAAGGTTCTGTCAAAAAATACATAAACAAAATCATCGTCTATATTTACATTAACCATTTCAAGCTGAGCTCCGGATAAAATTTCCCTATTAATAGAAAGGCCTGCGGATTTCCCAATATTTGACCTTGCACCATCTGCACCTATTATTACCTTTGGACAAATAGTATAAGTTTCTCCTAAGTGATGTATAGATAATCTATATTTTAAATCTCTGTTTTTAGAAAAGGTTTTAAAATTTAATAAATTCTTTTTTTTATTTAAATTATTATCTATTAATCTCCCATATGCTTTTAATAGAAAATCAGCTTTTTTTGAAGCTCTTATTGCTATATCTTTATCCATTACTTTCCTCTCAAACACATATGCCCTAATTTCATCGTCGTCTCCAATTTTTAAAGTATTATTTTTTGAATAAATATAGGCTCCCTTTATTTTATTTACAATACCCTTAGGATTTCCCAACTCCTTAACACCTTTTTTACTTATAAGTCCTGCACACTGCAAAGGAGCCCCTATTGACTGATGTTCTTCAATGATTAAAACATTGTGATGTTTTATATGTTCGCCTGCAATACATCCCGCAGGACCTCCACCTATTATAACTACATCGTATTTTTCAAAATCCATTTTTCCCCTAAACTAATTTTTAAATATTAAATTTTATATAATTTTATATAATATTATAATACATAATAATTAATATTTTTATTTCCTTTCTTATAAAACTTATATTTAAAATATTCTTTCGAAGATATAAAGGTAGTTATCCAATTTTATATATTAATTAAAATAATCTAAGTTTAATATAAAAAAGGGAGAATATATGATAGATGTATTAAATAAATGTGTTGGATGTGGTGAATGCGTTCCGTTCTGCCCATTTAAAGCAATAACTACATATGGAAGAATTATTGTTGATGAAAATAAATGCACAGAGTGTGGAATTTGTGCCAATTATTGCCCTATTGATGCCATTGTAATAAAATAAAAAATAATAAAAAAATATATTAATAATAAATTATGTGAAAAAATGATAACCATACCAAGATACATAGTTGTTGAAGAGGGTGGAATAGAAGTATTGCCTAACATACTTTCAAAACTTAATTTAAAAAATCCTCTTGTAATTGCAGGCAAAAAAACCAAAAAATATGTATCTTCAGATTTTGAATATATGTATTACTCAGATATAGATTTAAACAATATATCATCTATTGAAAAACTTACAAAAGATTATGATTCCATAATTGGTGTAGGTGGTGGAAAATCTATAGATATTGGAAAATATGTTGCATATTATTCAAAAAAACCTTTCATATCTATACCCACCACAGCATCAAATGATGGTATAGCATCCCCTATTATATCATTAAAACAACCTTCAATTATGGTGGAGTCTCCAATAGCCATAATCGCAGATATTTCTATTATAAAAAAATCCCCTAAAAGACTTTTAAATGCTGGATTGGGAGACATTGTTTCAAATATTACTGCGGTATTAGATTGGAATCTTGCCCATAAAGAAGTTGGTGAAGAATACAGCGAGAGTTCAGCAATATTCTCAAAAACGATTGCTAAAGAATTAATAGATTTCATATTAAATAAACCTAATATTCACGAATATTCAAAAAAACTTGTTAAGGCACTTATTGGAAGTGGTATTACAATAGCCATAGCAGGTTCTACAAGACCTGCCTCTGGAAGTGAGCATCTCTTTTCCCATGCACTTGATTATTTAAAAATAAAGTATGACTTAAAAATAGATAGTCTCCACGGAGAACAGTGTGGATTAGGGACAATAATATCATCATATATGCACTACAATGAAGAAAATCTAAATAAAGATGATATGGAACATATAAAATCATCCCTTAAAATAATAAATGCCCCAACCACAGGAAAGGAACTTGGTTTTGATGATGATATTTTAATAGAGGCATTGACAATAGCACATAAAATTAGAAATAGATACACAATATTAAGAAATGGGATATCAAAGGAAAAGGCAGAAACAATATTAAAAGAGACTGAAATTATATAAAATGATTAATACAATGATATAAAAATAAGAGTGTAATAATTTTATAAGTTAAAAATATCCCCCAACATTAACACCATATCATCATCCTTAGCAGATGCCATGTCCGGTGGCTAACCCATGTTGGGGGTAATATAGGATTTTTGCTGTATCGTGCTCATCCTAAGAGAGACTTCCCTATCACACGACTCGCCCAAAAATCCATTTAAAAAAATATACCTTCAATTTCGAACCCGCTATCATTGCAAGGTCACCCATGAGCTCCATGTAGGTCGGTTTATTGAAGGTATATTATAATATATTAATCTAGTATATATATTTTTATATGTAATTTTTGCATGGTTATTTTAGAAAAAATTTCTTTTATTTAACATTTAACATGTATTCAATAGCTTTTTTAGCTTTTTCTATTATATCATCATCCAGTGTAATTTCATATTTTTCTTCAATCAAGCATTTTTCAACTTTTTCTAGAGTTATTCTTTTCATAGGTTCACAGATAGCATTCTTTCTAAGGGGTATCAATTTTTTCGTTTTTCCTATCTTTTCAAGTTCAATTTTTAATCTTGTTATCATATCACATTCTGTTCCAATAACAAACTCTTTTTTATCTGAGCTCAGGACATGTCTAAGTATCCCCCCAGTGCTAAGAACATAATCTGCCAAATCTTGAACCTCTGGATTACATTCAGGATGTATTAAAACATCAGCATGAGGGTATTGTTTTTTAATGTTAATCACATCATCAGCGGTGAATTTCTTGTGAACATAGCAGTGCCCACCCTCAGGCATGCCGATTATTTTTTTATTGGTTTTTTTGCTTACATAATATCCAAGATTTTGGTCTGGCCCAAATAATATTTCATTTTCTTCAAATGAATTTACAATTTTATCTGCATTAGCCGATGTGCAGGTTGCATCTGCAAGTGCCTTTGCCGAAGCAAGGGTATTTATATATATAACAATTTTTGCATTAGGATGCTCCTTTTTAGCATTTTTTATCAGCTCAGGCGGAAGTTGATGAGCCATAGGACATTCTGTATCTTTTATTTCAGGCATTAAAACCTTTTTATCCTTATTAAGTATTTTTGCAGTTTCTGCCATAAAATCTACACCACAAAATACTATTATATCTGCATCGGTTTCCTTGGCTTTTATACACAATTCTAATGAGTCTCCCATATAATCAGCTATTCTTTGGATTTTTTCTGGTTGGTAATTATGCGCCAATATTACTGCATTTTTTTCTTTTTTTAATTTATTTATTCTCTCTACAATATTCATAATATCTCCTATATTTAGTATTTTTATTATTTTATTTTTAAATTAAAGTAGTATATAAAATAAAAATTATAAAAAAATATTTTATTATTAAATTAAAATAAAAATATATCGCAATATAAAAAAAATTATAAAAAATATTAATTTATTTTTTATTCAAAATTTTTAAACATTCAATTACTATTTTTTTAGATACTTCATTAAGGGTATATGGTGTTATAGGTTCTCCATCTTTTATAAATCTTCCAGTTCCTACGACAATATGTCCTTCCTTTTTAATATCCATATACTGAACTGGTCCATTTGCATATTTTGCATCAGAAACCTTGACCTTTTCGTCAATTCCAAAAACACCATTCGTTCCTATGGTTTTTATACCATTTTTTACACAGTATTCTATTATTTTATTTCTTATGGGAGCTGTATTGCCTCCAGCAATACATATAATAACAACATCTCCTTTAATCAAATCAACATTACAATCTATGTTTTCAGTAATTCCAACAACTTTATCGCTAAAAAACCTCTCAGCAAATTTAACCTTATATTCGCCAACTTTTCCTCCAAGTTTCCTGTGAATTATATCATTTTTATCGATTTTTGCATTATCAAACACATATATTTTCTTAGCTCCACCCCTATGAACTTCAAGTAAATCAAAAACTACTCTAATTCCCAATCTTCCACATCCTATTATAGAAACTTCTCCCTTTGGTTTTAATTTTTTTTCTAACTCATTTACATTTTCAATCATCATCGTTTCAACCTAATACTTTTATTTAGTTCCATTTATCATAATATTTATAAAATATTTTATTTCCTGTTAAATTGTATAACCACAGCATCTGTAATTTTTGAAGATGTTCATAGTGCTCATTGCAACGATGGTTTAAGGCATCATAATAACTCCAATCACCAGCATCATAATCAGAAAGAAAAGTTTTTATTGAGTTTATTCCCTTGTTATATAAAATATATGCATCCCTATTTTTAGTTTCTTTTGCAAAATATCCAATCCACATAACAGAAGTTATAAATCCATTTAAAACATAGGGGGGATTGGATGATGCATACTCTGGATACCAATAATAATTTTCTTCATTTCTTTTCCTTATTTTTAACAAACCTCCTTTTTTAACAGGCACCTTAAAGGCATTTAACGCTTTATCTGCTAAAATTAAGTATCTTTTATCACCAGTAGATTTATATGCCAAATATAAAGTTTTTAAACATCCAGCCTGGCATAATGAACCACTCCAACCCTTTGGTAGACTATATTCTGGAAAATCAAAGTTATACCTCCAAATAACAAAAGTAATGTTTGACCCATTTAGACAAACTGTTTTCTCTTCTGACTGAGATATTAAGTATTCTGTCAAAAATAAACCTCTATCTAAATAATTTTCAGCTTTTTCTGAATTTTTGTCCTTTAATTCAAAATATTTATAAAAACATTTTCTTGCTTCGTCATTTACATTATGTGGTGTAATTTGATAACCTATGTATTCTCCATTTATTGTGCCGTAGTATGTAATAGGTATATTTACATTCTCAACTGTGAATGGTTTTGGGTTTTTGATATATTGTAATGCGGTATTTTCAGAATAACATGGAGCCTTAGATATGCCAACCAGATATCCGAAAATAAATAGTAGTATACTGCATATAATAAACATAATTATATTTTTATTATTTTTTAACATATGATCCCCATATATATTATAATATATAAAATCTTTTATATGGTGTATTTAACCAATAAGTGGAAGACTACTTCTTTTATTGCCATTTTCATTAACTTTTTCAATATCTCTTTTTTCTTCGTATCCTTCTAGAACATTTTCCTTATCTTAACACCGTAATATTATCATGATTTCCATCCATCAATGGTCTGATTTTAACATTATTATTTCTCCGAAAAAGCAGTTGAAAAACTGAAAAATTTCCATCCATCAATGGTCTGATTTTAACATTAAATATTGATTATGAAAAATGGTCTGATTTTAACATTAAATATTGATTATGAAAACAAACAAGGCGTTAAATTTCCATCCATCAATGGTCTGATTTTAACCCTGCATTAGATCTAAATTATAATAACTTTAATTTAGATTACATATTTCCATCCATCAATGGTCTGATTTTAACTGGAACAATAAATTCTGTCCCGTC
>NZ_WAKW01000024.1 GCF_015523155.1 Methanothermococcus sp. | reverse complement strand
GAACAGCAGCTTTCTTAGAATCGCAGATTCTATTTTTCTATCCCTTATCTTCTTTTCTAACTCCTCTGGTGATATCCATCTTACAACTTCTTTTATAGTCATGATAATAGATATGATATAATGATTAATAAAGTTTTGTCTTAGACTATAATTAAATTATATATTTAGCATGAAATAAGTATATATTATCTACCTTATAATATAACCTAAATTATAAAATTTCCATAAAAAAAGATAATAAAACTTTTATAAAAACGCATATTTTATAACTTTTAAAAAATGTATAATTTATATTTTCTGATTATTTTAATTAATATATTATAATTTTATATTATTCCATGAAAAAATGAAAATAAAGATAAAAGATAAAAAGATGATAATATGGAAAATATGGAAAACGCGAGTATGGAAAACATATTAAAAAACACATCAGAAGTGGTATCCGTAGAAGAGTTAAAAGAAGTTATGAATAAAGATGAGAAAAGAGCATACATTGGATTTGAACCAAGCGGAAAAATTCATCTGGGACATTACCTCCAAATCAAAAAGATGATAGACTTGCAAAATGCAGGATTCGATATAATAATCCTACTGGCAGATTTACATGCATACTTAAATCAGAAGGGAACACTGGAAGAGATACAGGAGCTCGCAGAATACAACAAGAATGTGTTCAACGCCATGGGGTTAAAGGCAGAGTATGTTTATGGTAGTGAGTTCCAGCTTGAAAAGGATTATACAATCGATGTTTATAAAATAGCCCTAAAAACTACACTAAAAAGAGCCAGAAGAAGTATGGAAGTAATAGCAAGGGAAGATGAAAATCCAAAGGTTGCAGAAGTGGTATATCCATTAATGCAGGTAAATGACATAAAACATTTAAATGTGGATGTTGCAGTGGGCGGAATGGAACAGAGAAAAATACACATGCTTGCAAGGGAGCTCCTACCAAGCATGGGGTATAAGGCACCAGTTTGCATACACAATCCAGTGCTTACAGGTCTCGATGGAGAGGGTAAAATGTCATCATCAAAGGGGAACTTCATTGCAGTTGATGATGAGCCAAACACTATTAAATCAAAAATAAAAAAGACATACTGTCCAATCGGAACTGTGGAAGGGAATCCAGTATTGGAGCTGGCAAAATACTATCTAAACTACCCACTCACCATAGAGAGACCAGAAAAATTCGGAGGAAATTTAACTATCAACAGTTATGATGAATTGGAAAAAATGTATGCAGAACAAAAACTACATCCTATGGATTTGAAGGGTGCTGTTGCAAAAGAGATTATAAGTATTTTAGCTCCAATTAGGGAAAAATTAATATAAATAAATATTTATATTTATTTATTATTATTGTTTATCAGTTTTCGGTGGAAGAGGGAGATTATGGATTTATTAAATGCCACATATTTTGGAAACACCCTATATAATTATATAATTTTTATTTTGTTTATAATATTCGGAATCATATTTGGGAAATTATTTAACTCTATTATCAAAGCATATGTAAAAAAACTGGTGGGAAAAACAAAAACAAAATTTGATGACATTATATTGGAAGCCATCGAAGTTCCCATTATATTATTAATATTTGTTGGATTTCTATATTTGGGATTAAAATTTCTTGTTCTTCCAAGTAGTATTGATATCTTGTTAAATGAAGCCATTAGAATTGTGGTTATTTTATGTGGAACTTGGTTTGCAGTCAATTTTGTTGATGATTTTATAAACCATTATATCATGCCTATTGTGGAAAAATCAGAAACTAAATTTGATGACCAAGTAATATCTCCATTGAGAAAACTTCTAAAAATACTAATTATAATTGCCGGGTTATTAATGGCTCTAAAAACTGCTGGCTACGATATAACAACGCTTCTTGCTGGTTTGGGTATAGGTGGTTTGGCTGTGGCTCTTGCGGCACAGGATACAGTTAAAAACTTCATTGCAGGAGTTCTAATATTTGTAGATAAGCCTTTTAAAATAAACCATTGGATTAAATTTGATGGTGGAGAGGGGATTGTAGAGGACATAGGTATTAGAAGCACAAAAATAAGGACTTTTGGAGATAGTCTTATAATCGTTCCCAATGCAAATCTTTTAAGTGCGAATATCGAAAATTTCTCTGAAATGAGAAAAAGGAGAGTGCTTGTAAATATCGGTTTAACCTACGACACTTCTGTGGAAAAATTGAATAAAGCAAAAGAAATTATCAAAAACATAATAGACGACCACAACGCCACACTACCACCCATAAGAATCACATTTAAAGAATTTGGCGATTTTTCATTAAATATAAGGGTTGAATATTTTATTAGAAACTTTGGTTTTGACTACTATCTAAATACCATAGACGAAATAAATATGAAAATTAAAGAGGAATTTGAAAAAGAAGGAATAGAAATGGCATTTCCAACTCAGACGGTTTATATTAAAAAAGATGAAGATAATTGATTACGTATAATATAATATTAAATAATTAAATATCCAATCCAAAAATATTTTTGGCATTATCGTGGGAAACCATTTTAATAATTTCATCGTTAATATTATTCATTTTCATCTTTAAAACTGTTTTTGGAACTCCTAAAATATCCGATGGTGCAGAAGAGCTATCGCTGTTTAATAAAAATCTTTCTCCACCATATTCTTTTACAATTTCAACGGCATCCATAGGTGTTAATTTACTTGGCTGGACTGTCAGCCCCATGTTCATAACAGTATCGTAAATCATAGGGATAGTTTCTTTTGTGCAGTGTTCGATTATAATATTTTTCTCTGCGTCCTTATACAATCCCAATGAGTCAATTACTTCCAAAATGGTTTTTGTAGTTTCCTTTTTGTTTCTTCTTGGAGTATGAACAACAGCTGGAAGGTTTAGCTCTTGTGCTATAAGCAACTGCTCTTCAAAAACTTCAATTTCTACTTTTGTGCATTTTTCAAGCCCTATTTCTCCAACACCCACTATGTTTTTATTTTCATTTTTTAAATATTCCCTTAATATATTGTAATTTACATCAGGGGGTATCATTCTTGGGTGTATTCCCAAACAAACGAATAATTTCAATCCATTTTTGTTTGTCCTTTCAATCTCATTGTATATTATTTTATCAAAGTGAGCTCTCAATATATCCATAGAGTAAGGCTCCAATGGGTCATGTGCCAATGTAATAGCACAGTCAAGACTCATTGCCATCTTTTCAAAATCTTCATAAGGTCTTGTATCGGAATGAATATGGGAGTCTATCATAATACCACCACCTGCATACATTATATTTTTATTTAATATTATATTATAATTATTAAATTTAATTATTATAAAACTTTAAGTTATTTAATTTATGGTGATAAAGTGAATGATTTAAAAGAATTTATAGATATATGTCATAAATTATACGATAGAAAATACATCGTTGGAAGCGGAGGAAATGTAAGCATAAGGAAAGAAAATTTAATATATGCAACCCCCACTGGCTCAATATTGGGATTTTTAAAAGAGGAAGATATAACAGTTGTTGATATAGATGGAAATGTTATAAAAGGAGCTCCTACATCTGAAATAAAAATGCACCTAAACATATACAGAAAAAGGAAAGACATAAATGCAGTAGTTCATACTCATTCAATATACTCCACAGCATTTTCAATATTGGATAAAAAAGTAGAGCTCCTAACACCTGAGGCACAATTATTTATAAAAGAGGTAGGTTATGTCCCTTACTTAAAGGCAGGTAGTGTAGAGCTCGCAGAGGAAGTATCCAAAAGAAAGGAAGATGTAATAATTCTAAAAAATCATGGGATAGTATGCCTTGGAAAAAACTTAATTGAAGCATATTTAAAAACAGAAGTTATGGAAGAGATTGCAAAATTAAACTATATTATTCATTCTTTACAGTCTCCAATTCACTAACAATACTCCATATTTGAGTTCTTGTATGGAGTGGCATATTTGGGTCATCGCTTATGTCATCTAAATACTGAATTGCAGTAGCACTTCTTACAATAAATTCTTCATTTTCATTTAAAACAGAATCTTTTGCATTTTGTGCAGCAGCTCTTATGTTTCTTGGAACTGTTGTGTCGTTAATAATTTCATCTAACATAAAAGCTATGTTTTTTAATTTGTCCTCGGGACTAATTTTTTTAGGTTTAAACATGGTATCACCCCAATAAATATGTAAATTAAATTTTATTAATATACTATTATATCATTTTAGTATATATTATATTATATATATTATATAGATGTTGTATTATTATAAAAATTAAAATTAAACATAGGGAGGTTTAAACTAAAAATTAAAAAAGATTTAATTTATTCCTGTCCGATTAATTCAGCGATTGGTTTTTCCCCAGCTTCTACAACTTTTGTATTTACTTGAACTATATCTGATGAGATTGTATTTCCTCTTATACTTTTTCTTCTTCTGATATCTTTATCGGTTGGTTTGTATCCTGGTTTTTTGCTTAATAAAACTCTCATCTTCATACTTCCGTGTATGTCGTGTCTCATTGGGAATCCACACTTATCTGAACCGCCTGTAATTTTTAACTTGTATCCATCTAATCCTATGATAGAACCGTTTATTTCATCACCGATTCTTTTACCAATTAATGCTGTTGTTTCTACTTCTAACTGGTATGATTTTCCATCTTTGTCAGATACTACAACTTTAAATTTTGCCATCTTATCACCTTTCTCTTTTTTTATGGTGATAACAGTAGAAAAACCGACTAAGGTTTTTCCCAGATGTTATCACCTTTCTCTTTTTTTATTATTATATTTTATATTTTTTTATTTTTCATCTGTTTTTCTTTTATTTTTATCTTTTTTAGAAGATATAATCCTTAGGTTTTTTATGTTTTTACTATTTTTATTTTTATTTTTCATCTTTCTTGCATTATTATCCTAAAACTGCGTCTGCTTAAAAACTAAATGACTTCTAATTATGCTGTTTTCATACTTTTATTTTTTGTTTTTTCCAGTCTCGCCCATCTTTGACTATATTATATTATTCTCATTTTTATACTTTTTCCTAAGGTTTATATTTGCGGACATTTTCCCAATATATTTCCTTTCATATCAATTATAATACAGCTGAAATTTATACCTTCCCATCTATTGCGAGCTCTCTCAACTACTCTGTTTGCTATGGCATTAAAAACTTCCGTCAAAACACCTTCTTTTTTTAGAATTTCTATAATTTCCTCTGTTGTGTTGGCATATAACATGTTTTTTAAAACTTCTTTATCTTCAATATACAAGGAACTGTATGCAGCCAATACCTCATTTCTTCCATCTGCAACCTTTGAATGGGTATTGTATATACCGGCGGCAAGTTTTATAATCTTTCCAGAATGACCAAATATCAAAATATCTTTAACTCCTTTTTCCACTGCTTTGTCAAGCATAAAGTCCCAAAAATTAGAAACTTCAACAATTTGGTCATCAGGTGCATTAAACATCTTCTTTGCATATTTTGTTCCTATATTTCCAGGTGTAAATATAAGTTGTTTATAATTATTTGCAAGTGCAACATCAATCTGCGGAACAAGGGATTCTTTATAAGCATCATTTGACATGGGTCTAACTATCCCTGTTGTTCCAAGTATTGAGATTCCTCCAACTATTCCGAGCTTTGGATTCAGTGTCTTTTTTGCTAGCTCCACCCCTTTTGGAACAGATATTTTAATTACGACTCTATCATTTTCATCAAGTAATTTTATAATATTATTTGTTAGGAGCTCCCGCGGTTTTGGATTTATGGCATAATCACCTTTTTTTATTTGTAGTCCATCCTTTGTAACTATGCCCACACCATCTCCGCCGATAATTTCTACTTTTGGTTTATTGGATTCATTAGATTCGCCCTTTCCATTTATCTTTAAGAGCTCGACTTCTACAATAATATCTATTCCGTTTGTAATGTCTATATCTTCACCTGCAAACTTTTTAACAGTTGCAACTGCTTTTTTAGATTTAGCATCTACCTCTAAATTTTCAATTGGGATTATTAGTTTATCCCCTTTATCATTCTCCAACTGCACATAATCCAATTTTATTCCTTTTTTTAAATAATAAACTCCACAGTAGGCACCAGCTGCGGCACATGAGCCTGTGGTGTATCCAAACTTTTTTTCTTTCCTAAAATCATAAATCATAAATCCCACGGTGTTTTATATTTCTATATTATATATAATAGGTAAAATATGTAAGAAGCGTTTTTTTATTTTTTATATCATTTATTTATATTATTTTATTTTATTAATTAATTTAGTAGAATTATTTAATATTATTTAATAGAGATTAAATATTTTATATCGTGATATTATGCACCAAAAAATAAGAGACATTAGGATAGAAGCATCATTAAAAAATTTAGATTATCTTTATAATAATCATATAATAGATGATAAGATATACAACGATTTGAAAAACCTTTTAGAATTAAGAAAAACAAATTTTGACACGTTTTTAAATACTTTAACAAAAAATGACGATGAACCAAAAAATAAACTAAAAAACAAACCAAAGGCAGTGGTGGCATTTAGTGGTGGCGTGGATAGCACCGCATCCTCTATAATATCAAAAAAAATCTTCGATATAATAGGCATTACAGCATATTCTTCCATTGTAATGCACCCAGATAATAAAAAAAATATATCCGAATTGGCAAAAAAATTAAACATGAAGCATGAATTTATAGATGTTGATTTAAATGAAGTTCAAAGGGACACATTAAATGGAAAGTATCACCCCTGCGGAAGATGCCATAAAACCATAGAAGAGGCAGTTCTAAATTATGCAAAAGAAAATAATATAAAATACATCATATACGGCGATATGCTTTCTGTTGGATATTTATCAATTGTTCCAGAAGATGATATTTTAAGAATAAATATGCCATCTTATTTGGTGCTTACAAAAAATGAGAGCAGAGAAGTTCTAAAAAAGAACGACATAATCATATCTCAAAGATATGGATGCCCCCTTCTTAAAAGTGCCCATAAATACAGCCACAACAAAAAATTCACAATCCAAAGAATTTTAAGAGAAGTCAGAGCTCAGGTTATAGATAAGGATGAAGGTTTAAATAACATTTTGGAAGTGTTGAATATTGAATATTAATATATTAATATATTTATATAAATTTCCTTAAAACTATTAAATTTGTAAATTTCCAATTTTTAGAGTTATAAAACTCAATAGCTTTATCATTGTCTTTGTCGGCAAGTAAAGTCAGTCTCAGTATGTTATTCTCTTTGCAGTATTTTCCTACTTCTGATAAAAGTTTGCTTCCAATACCCTTTCCACGAAAATCTTTATCAACAATCAAATCTTCCAAAATCCCAACTTTTCCCCCTTCTGCAGTTGAGATTAATGTTTGAATTGAACACATTCCAACAACAGTATTACCACATTTTGCAACAAAAATCCTTGCATTTTCACTATTTAGGAGGAGTTCTAACCCTTTTCTTTGTTTCTCTTCATTTGGTTCAAAATCCTTTTCTATCTCAAAGAGCTCCTTTAACAGTTTAACCATATCTTTTATATCCTCTTCTTTTGCAGTTTTAACTGTTATTTTTCTTTTATCCATTATTTTACCATTTTATTTTTTTATTATAATTATTTTATTTTTATTTTTTTATTTTTAATTTATATTATTACTAATTACCCAATAGATATAGAAACAGAAACCCCATTTTTCTTAAATTTCTTTAAAATCAAATTTATACGGTTTATATCTATATTTATATTTTTTATATTACCAATATTATTCATAGAGTCATTTAGTTTTTTCACCCCTAATATAGAAACAGGTTCAGAAACTCCATAAACTCCAATGGTTTTAAAAACAAAATCAGATTTTGTTAAATCGTCCCTAAAATTATAAATCTCGTTTATACTGCCCCTATCAAATATAAATAAATCTTTTTTGAATCTTTCTGCGGTTTCTAAAATTCCTCTTTCGTCCTTCTTCACATCAACTGTTGCAAAGGCATCTACTCTCCAAACTGGAATATCTCTTAAATACAGTGCCTTTTTAACTGCCCAATATACCTTATGGGATTTGATATTTTTCCGAGCTCCGATACCAACAACAATCTTTTTTGGTTTTAATACTATATCGCCATCTACAACTACATAATTATTATTGTGATATTCTACATTGTAGGTATTTAATACATTTTTTAGCGGTTTCCAACCACTGGGAAGGATTAAATCAACTTTTTCATTTAAAACCTTTTTATTTATCTTTAAAATATCCTTTTTCTCTGGCACATCTAAAAAATAAATATTGGAAAGTTCATCAATGCCCACTTTATTATTTACATCTGTTGCAGTGGTAAAAATTATATTTCCCTTTAATTCCCTTCCAATTAACTTAGAAAAATAATTCCCGCCGCCTAAATGATTTGATAAAATAGGTATTATATTTTTGCCGAGCTCATCCAGAACTATTACAAAGGCATCTTTTGTTTTATCTTTCTTGATTTTATCGATATATTTTCTTAAAACAATACCTGTTGCCATTATAAAAATAAATCCCTTTTCATTTCCATCAGTGGTTAAATCCCTTGAATGATAAATTTCATTATCATAAAAATAATAATCCAAAATATGTTTAATCTTATTTGCTAAAATTTCGCCGTTTTTTGTGATATAAGCTATTTTTATCATAATTCCACCAGCATAATATAACTAATAAGTATATATTAGATGATAATCTATTTAAAAATAATTTATAATTATGCGGTGAGAAAATGCTTGTTAAATTTGAAATATACAAAGATGGAGAATATTGGTGTGCAGAAGGTATTGGAGTCGATATATTCACACAAGGAAAAACACTGGATGAGTTAATGGACAATATAAAAGAAGCTGTTGAAGTGCATTTTGAGGAAGATATCCAGTATGGAAAGCATATTACTATACTATCAATGTCTGAAATAGAGGTGGCCCCTATTGGTTAAACTTCCAAGAATTTCGGGCAATAAATTAATTAAATTTCTAACAAATACTATGGGGTATGAGATAGTTAGACAAAAGGGGAGCCACATTAGATTGAGTAAAAATACGGAAAATGGAATACATAATATTACAATTCCAAACCATGAAGAATTGGCAAAAGGACACTAAATAGCATATTATCAAGCGTATCTAAATGGAATAATATTCCAAAGGAAATTGATTGAAATGATAAAATAAAGAATAAAATAAAAAAATAGTAAAAAATAAGAAAAATAATTATTTTATTTGATAATTTCCTCAGCAATTTCCTTTGCACATGCTCTTTTTTCACTTAAATCATTTAAAAACGCTGTGATTTTTTCATAGCACGATTTTTTGCACTGCCCGCAGGTGAGCTCACCACTTTTACATTTATCGTATATCTCTTTAAGTTCCTTATCGTCATCAATTAAGTGATAGACATAGAGCTCATACACCACACATTCCTCAGGTATTCCTCCGAGCTTTTTCTGCTCTTCAAGGGTTTCTCTACCGCCTGTTTTACATGACATTACCTTTTTCCTAAGGGATTTTGATGGCTTATCACTTAAAAATATTGCAGTCTCTGGTTTGGATGAGCTCATCTTACCTCCCAAAAGTCCAGTCATGAATCTATGATATGTTGATGAGGGGGGTATAAATTTAAATTCCTTTGCCCTATTTGCTATATCCCTAGTTAATCTTAAATGAGGGTCTTGGTCAATACCCACAGGAACAACAACAGGCGTTTTTTCCTTTAATTGAGGGTGAAGTATGTCGGCAACTTGAACAATTGGAGCAAGCATATGCCCCATGTTTGTTTCACCACTAAATCCATATATTGCCCTCATCTCACTAAAATTAACCCGTTTAGATAGTTTCATTGCTAAATCCTTAACAATTTCATTTTTTGATTGGAGATAAACATTTATTTTATTTGGATTTAATCCCAATGCTATGTAATTTGTAATATATTCCTCAACTGCAAGCTTTTTTGTGGTTTCGAAATCCATGCCTCTTGCCCAATATGCCTCTAAATCTGCTATTGGGATATATATTTCTGTGTTGTAGTTTTGGTAGTAAAGGAGCTGATCCACTATCATCTTATGTCCAAAGTGCATTTTACCAGAGGGCATCATACCGCTTAGAACTGTAAATTTTTTGTTCTCCTTCATTGATTTTATTATTCTTTCAAAATCTCTATGTCCGAATATTATGCCCCTTCTCATAAGGTAGTGGGGATTTTCAATATCCTTTAATAAATCCTTAATAGGTTTTATTCCAAAGTTTTCCATTGTTTTTTTATAATCAACATTGTCTGAAACATCCCAAGGTGTTATCAATATCTCACCCAAATATTTATTATATTTGTAATTATATTACAATATTACAATTATAAACTTTAATTTTATTTACATTATTCAAGGTCATCAGGGAGTTTTGCCGCAGCATCGTGATGCTCTGCAAGCCCAAGCGCTGCGACTGCCCCAATTATTCCACCTTCCTTTTCAAATATTTTGATTATATCGATATTATTCCTCATTGCCACAGCTCTTGCTTCTTCAACAGAAACCATGCCCCTTTTTGCTTTGCAAGTATATATTTTCATACTTTTTGATGGGGTAATTCCATAATATACCGCCATTGCAGTTTTATCCGACAAACTTTTTTCTTTTAAATGGTTTTTAATTAATTCCTTGATTTTATATTTATATTCTGGATATACTGCAAATGTTAGTGCAATAGATACGCAGTTTTGTGTTTTGTTAGGATTTCCAGGATAAAGCTGAACTATGGTATGGTCTATATAATAGCCCATACCCTCTTTTTCGACTAATTTTCCAATCTCATTTGCAAGAACCCATGTTGCCCCATCTTCCTTTGTATCGGTATCATCAATGCCTATAATTACCTTTTCCATTTTTGGGGTGATTATTACTCCTTTTCCAAGCTTTGAACCACCGCCTTTCTCATACAGTATGGCATCAACCACATTCTCCGCATTTTTTCTCAATTCAACACCTACACCGGCACCAGCTAAACCAGCATAAACGATATGGACATTGTTGTCTTTAACAAAAACCTGCTCAATGCCTGCGGCATATAATGAAGGAATAAGTTTTAACTTGCATTTATCTATTTTTAATATAAAATGGTGTTTGTTTCCTTCTCTCCATGCTGAAATTATAAGGGGTGAAGTTCTCTGATATTGGTATATCATCCACTGAGCTCCGTTTGGACATGGGTGTTCTTCTATGAGCTCGACAATTCCCAATTCTTCATCAACCATGGCTATTATTTTTTTATATGAAATATCTCCTGCATTGTATTTATCCATAATAATACCTCTTTTTTTATTTTTCATCTAAATTGGTTAAATGTTGAATAATCTTTTGATAAATATAATCGTATAACTCTTCATTATTATCATTATCATCTATTTCAAATTTTTGTAATCCATAATTAAGTATTATCAATTCGAGCTCCCACTCAATAGTTTCAAGTTCTTTTTTAAGTTCGTCTATTCTATTATGTATGTCCCATTTTAACGAGTCATCAATATTTATTATAATATTTCTCATTTTTTTGAGATATTCATTTAACTCATTATAATTTACCACATTTACATTATTATTTAGCTCATTTAATTGGCATCTAAGTTTGTTCAGTGTGTTTAAATATTTTCGTAGTTCGTTACTTAAAAATTTTGCATCATTTATATTTAAAGTGTTTGAATTGTTGTCCAAATCTTCTAATGTATTCTCTAAAATACCTATTTCATTGTTTAAATCTATATATCTTTTTAAATATTTTTTTAATTTTTCAATTTCGCTATATTCTTTATCTTTTAAAAGTATCAACTCTGCAATCTTTTTTATTTTATTAATCACCATCCCCTCCATCACATATATAATGATATATCTAATTTTTAAATGAGTGAAGAGGAATCCTCAAAATACATTTTTATTTCACTGCGTTAATTCTATTATGAATAAATATAATTTAAAATCCCCTTCACCAAAAAATAATAAAAGTTTAACAATATATGATATTTATTATTACATTTATTTTATCATATTTAGTCATATTTTACATGCCTTATATTTGCCAGTGAGCCATGTTTTGCCTTTTTCATTTCCGCTCCACTCATCAGAGCTCTACCCACACCTATTACTTTACCACCATATACAATTACAATTTCATCATTCACAGAAATATTTTCATCACAGTCCTTAAATCCCGGTGCAAATAATGAACCTTTTTTGACTTTAAAATCTACCTCTACCCAATTTACCTTCCCAAGTAGATTTCCACCGTCATAAGTTAAAACTAACAGCCCATTTTCCTCATTTAAAGAACATATTTGAACTAATTTGTTGTTTTGTTTAATAAAGAATTTTCTATGTCGCCCTTTGATAATCACATCATCTGGGATAAAATCTTTATTAAATTGGAACTTTGCAAGCTGTTTGTAGTTATGTATGAATTGCATTTTTTTGGTTTTTGGTCTGACCATATTCCCTTTCTTTTCACTATCATTATCCCCATTATCTTCATTTAATGATTCTTTTAGTTTTAATTCTTTTAATATATTTTTCAGATTTTCAAGAGACTTTGTGGATGTTGGATTGCCATCATCAGAAGTAATTATATAATTGCCGTATTTTTTATACTCATTTTCATCCAAAATTTCCAAATAATGCTCCGGCAAATGTGCAATTATATTTAATTCACCGAATTTATCTTTTGCATTGTCAAGATATTCTTTTAAATGCTTGTTTATAAATTCAATTTCTTCCGAGCTCCACTTTCCAGTGACTGGAATATCATAATTTATTACACCCTCCAGAGCTCGCGGAACTATGCCATAAGGAGATGTAATAATTACCTCTTCAACTGGGAAATTCACCGAATTTATGGCATTTATGAAAAATTGGTGAGATTTTGAATAAGAATAGGGTTTTTTTGATGAACAAGGCAATAGAATGATTGTATTTGTAAATGCCTCATAGTTTTTAACCCGTTCAATGTATTTCTTTACCTCTGGGATGGTGGTTTCATCAATGGATACTATAATCTTTTTACCCTTAGATAGCGGAATATTTCTTAAATCTGGATTGTATCGCCTATAATTTGCACGAAGGTATGGGTCAGATAGGGTTGTTTCTTCCACGAGATTTCTTAAACATCCCTCTTTTATGCAGTATTTTATCTCTTCAACCACTTCATCTAAAATTGACATGTTATGTTGTAGGAGCTCCTCAAAAGATTTATTGCTTATCATAATTCTATTTTTTGTAAATTTATATCCAAGGGATGCGTAGTATGATGCAGATGAGTAATCAAAATAATCTACACCTAAATATGCCAATAAAGGCATTTCCCACGGAAGTGCAGTAGGGAAATATATCGCAGTATTCGGAGAGATTTTTTCTCTTAATTTTGGAACTAACTCAACAAGTTCTTTTCTTTTAATTAATCTCCTTCCATCTGCAATTATTATTAAATTAGGTTCTAAATCATTTAAATTAATGGTATCGTTATTATCATTATTATTAATATTATCAATATATTTTCCAAAATTCACAATATAATACTTAATTTCTCCTCCACCTTTAACTTTAACTGTTCCATAAGTTTCCTCCTTATTTATTTCCATTAGATAATTTGCTATATCTTCTGGACAATCAAATGGTATTTTCAATAGAGGCGGTTCTATATCATTCAATATATTTTCATCAATTATTTTTGGGGTCATATTTTGGTTTTTTTTATTGCATTCGGCTTTATAATATACTTCCTTGCAAATTCTTCCAATATCATAATAAATTGGTTCAAGCATTTTATCACTTTTCTCTTAAAATTATAAATTTAGCTAAATATAAATAAATTATTAATATAAACCTAAATTAGCCTATTATAAGTTTCTTTATTTCAAATGTTATAGTACTTTCAATTATAGCTGCAATTATGAACAATAATATGGAAACCAATAAAATTCTTATAGAATCTTTGTAATAAACAATGCTGTCCTTACTCTTTTTTAATTTTTTTACAATTGCATTAAATAATACTACACCAGAGACACTTGAAAGTATAAATGCAGGAATTTCTACAATGCCATGCGGTAATACAAGCAATATAAAAGTTAAAGGATTATTACTTATATACAATACATAGGCTAGAATAAAGGCATTTGATACTACTATAAATAGTGAAAATATCGTAGTGATATATTCTAAAAGACCCACAGTTAAGTTATGGGTTAATATGAATAAAAATATATCATAGGATGATTTATTTCTAAGGTTTAATGAATTTACATATTCAGAAAACCTATGGAATATCACTTGACCAATTTTATTAACCCCTCCAATGTCCAAATAGAATAAAATATATGAGGTAATAAATGATATTAAAAATAATACAGTAATAATATATATTGTATTTTTTTGCCTTCTAAAAGCATACACTATTTCCAACAATTCATATGTTATTTTGCTCATACCATCACTTTTAAATTTTATTAAAATAATATTTATGCTTTATAAATATAAATATTAATATCCTCAGGTGTTTTTATGAGTAATGTTGTTATTTACAACACATATATTTTAAAGATTTTAGGAAAATATGGTATAACCACAAAAAATATGGTGGATTGTGGGATGGAACTTTGTATTTCCGATGATAACAATAGGAAAAACATTAGAAAAAAGCTTGAAGAAATAATTCTAAACAATTTAAACAATCCCAATGTATCCACCCTAATAATCGCTGCTGTAAAACTTGAAGAAGAAGGAATATCTGGAAATTTACCATTCAATTACGATGAAGACCCAAATTATATATATGTGGATGAAGTTATTGGAATGGCCATAGCTAACGAGATATCTGGAACAAGAGCCATATTTAATTTTAAATGGTATGATGCAAAAAAACCTGGAATTATTGGATATCTTGATGAAAAAGGATATATATTTTTAGATGATGCCATAGCTGGTTTAGTAGCTGGTAGTATGTCAAAAGTCTTTGAATAATAAAAAATAAAAAAATAAATTTTCCTTTTTGTAATAAATTAAAAAATAAAAAAGTATGGTTTTTAAGGTTTCTCAATTTTAACAGCTTTTCCATCCTTCCATTCTACGAATATTGGTTCTGATGGAATGTCATCCAATGTTTTGAAGTATTCTACTGCTGCCTTTGTTCCCCATCTGTCAGAACCTGCCAATAGTATTACAGTATGGCCGTTTATTATCTGTTTTTCTATAACTCCCTTATGCTTTCCTGGGTAGTTATTTGTTATTTTAGCTGGGAATGTCCAGAGGTATTTCTTAGCCAATGGGTTTGCCACAGGACCTCCAACTAAGATACAGTCTTCGGTTATTTCCAATGGTTGATTTATTAATTCGGTGGTATTTTTAAGGT
>NZ_WAKW01000023.1 GCF_015523155.1 Methanothermococcus sp. | reverse complement strand
TTCCATCATAGACATCCTCTCCCTTTTTTAAGGCTAAAACTCCATCAACAAGTTTTTTATCTAATAGGTATTTGAATAATGAAGTTACTGCCCCACCACATTCGGCATGTTTTAAAATGTTCTTATCTGTTGATTGGATTAAGAGATATTTCATGGTCATCACCATTTAAATACATAAAAATATAAAAATATAAAAATTCATATATGGCTAATTTCGCTATTTAGGGTGTATTAAAGAGATTGAAGATTAATGATAATTACTCCTTATCAATTCTAACTGCACACACCTTGAATTCAGGTATCTTACAGTTAGGGTCCAGTGCAGTGTTTGTTAATATATTTGCAGCACATTCTGCAAAGTGGAACGGCATAAACACCACACCTTTTTTAATATTTTCAGTTATTTTTGCCTTAACTTTTACCTCTCCTCTTCTCGATGAAACCCTGACTAGCTCTTTATCTTTAATATTTAATTTCTTGGCATCTTCTGGGTGTATTTCTACGAATCCCTCGTTTATCTCCGATGTAATATGCTTACATTTTCTCGTCATTGTTCCAGTGTGGTATTGAAATATAACTCTTCCGGTGGTTAAAATCATAGGATATTCTTCATCTGGAAGCTCTGCGGCTTCTCCATATTCAATGGCAAATAATTTACCTAATCCATCTTCTGTAAGGAATTTTTCAGTATGTAATATTGGCGTTCCTTTGCTATCCTCTGTTTTACATGGCCAGTATATACCTTCTACTCCCAATCTTTCGTAGGTAATGCCTGCATACTGTGGTGTGGCTTTTCTAATCTCATTAAATATTTCATTGGAAGTAGCATAATTAAACATATCACCATATCCCATTTTTTCAGCAAGTTTTTTAATTATAATCCAATCTTCTAGGGCATCTCCTGGAGGATTTACAGCCTTTCTTATTAATTGAACCCTTCTTTCAGTATTTGTAAATGTTCCATTCTTTTCAGCCCAACATGCAGAAGGCAAAACAACATCTGCCAGTTGAGCTGTTTCAGTTAAAAATATATCCTGAACAACGAGGAAATCGAGGGATTTTAAAGCATGTTCTACGTGGTTTATATCAGGGTCAGAGACCATTGGGTTTTCACCCATAATATATAGACATTTTAATTCCTTTCCACATTTTTCAATCATTTCTGGAATGGTGAGCCCAATATCATGGCTTAATTCAGTATTCCAAAGTTTTTCAAATTTAGCGTATATCTCAGGGATATTTACCTTTTGATAACCAGGATATACATCTGGTAGAGCTCCCATATCACAGGCTCCCTGAACATTGTTTTGCCCCCTCAGTGGATTGACTCCTGTTCCTCTTTTTCCAAGATTTCCAGTTATAAGTGCTAAATTACAGCATGATTTAACATTATCCACCCCATGTGTAAATTGAGTAATACCCATGCAGTATATTATCGATGATTTTTCAGAAGTTGCATATAATTTTGCCGCTTCCTCTATTAATTCGGGGGAAACTCCACAAATCTTTGAAGCATATTCTGGACTATATTTTTCCACAGTCTTTTTTAATTCCTCAAATCCTTTTGTTCTATTTTTTATAAATTCTGTATTTACTAAATCTTCCTCTATAATCACATGCATCATAGCATTTAACAATGCCACATTTGTTCCTGGGATGTTTTGAATATGCAAATCCGATTGATTGGCAGTCATTGTTTTTCTAGGGTCGATAACTATAACCTTAGTTCCCTTTTCCTTTGCTCTAACTACCCTCCTTGCAATTAATGGATGCTGTTCAAATGTGTTTGAACCTATAATAAGTATGCAATTTGCTTCTTCAATATCTTCAATTGAGTTTGTCATGGCACCAGACCCAAAAGCTTCCCCAAGACCTGCAACAGTTGCAGAGTGTCAAATTCTAGCACAATGGTCTATATTATTAGTTTTCACTACTGTTCTCGCAAATTTTTGGAATATATAGTTATCCTCGTTCGTGCATCTTGCCGATGAGAAAAAACCCACTTCATCAGGAGTGTATCCCTTTAATTTACTTGCAATTAAATCCAAAGCCTCTTCCCAGCTGGATTCAACAAATTTTCCATCTTTTTTAATTAATGGCTTTTTTAGCCGCTCATCACTATGAACAAATTCGTAGCAGTAATTTCCTTTAATACATGTTTTTCCTTCATTTACCGGATGTCTTTTAAACGGATGTGTCCCTACAATTTTAGCATCTTTTACGATTAAATCTACTCCGCATCCACATCCGCAGTATGGACATATCGTATGGACCATTTTAAATTCGGTCATTATATCCACCTTTCTTTTAATTATTATTAGGTTATTAATTTAATCATAATGGGAAACTTTTGGTTTTTTCTCAGTTATCCACTCCCAAGGGTTCGTAGATAACAGGGTGCCTATATTATTATAAAAATTATATTGAAATCAAAATAATAAAAACAAAATATATGTTGAATAATATATTTAAAGTATTTTGGATGGTGACTCTATGGGCATGTGTCAGCAAATGCTTCATCCACAGATTTATATGTACTGCATATTTAACATAGTCGTGTCAGTTCTCCTGTTTCAACATCTATAATATATCCCCTAACATCCACATCATTTGGAATTGCAGGATGATTTTTTGTCAATTCTACTCCTTTAATTATATTATCTTCTTCAGAATCAATTTTACCTAACCACTGTTCTAAATTTGGGGTGAAATATGGATTTGCTCCTCTTTCAAGCATTTTATTTTTAATATCCTCAATATCTACTGATTTCATACCGCAGTCTGTATGTCCAACAACCATGATTTTATTTACATCAAGTAGATATATTGCAACTACAAGTGACCTCAGCGTATCGTCTGTTATTATATTTCCAGCATTTTTAATGACCTTGGCATCCCCTCTGTCTATTCCAAGTTTTTCAGAGAGGAAATTGACTAATCTAGTGTCCATGCAACTGACAATTGCCAAGTTTTTTCTTAGGCTTTGCATCATCACTCAAAAATATGACCTCCTTAAACCACATTATTCAAAATTTTATTATAAACGATATTATTTATTACACTAACATACTTTATTAACCCCAATTCCAAAAATTTTTGGTTTCCACAGTTTTGGTATTCCCATGAATCCAAAATATTTGTAATGTTTTGATACTATTCCATATAGTGCTACTCTATCCCCTTTTTTTACATCCTCAGGAAGTGGAACAATGAGAAGAGATAATATTTCCCCAGTTTCGTCCCTAATTATAATCGTGGGTTTTGGGGAAATACCATAGGTTATTTTTTCCACTATTCCTTCAATTTTAACCTTTTGGTTTAACATGTCCTTAGTAATATCGCCTATTTTAGTTGTAGAAAGCGTCTTTTCATATTTTGGAAGCAATTCTTGGGAAATATCATTATTCATTTTTGAAATTTTTAAAGGTATGAGCGTCAGTGCTATGATGAATGGTATTGCACACAACAACACCCAAATATTTTTGGAAATTATCGTAGCCCATATTGTTATTGCAGACCAGATTATCATTGATATTGTGGCAGAAGGCATTGTTTTTGCATGCTTTAAAGCATTGTTTAGATTAAATCTTTTTACCATACGCATATTGATACACCATTGCTACAAATATTACTGCCCCAATAATGTTTCCTATTGTGGCAGGTAATTCGTTCCATAACCACCATCCTGAAAAAGACACGTTTGCACCAAGCATCATTCCAGCAGGGATGAAATACATGTTTGCCACACAGTGCTCGAATCCGGATGCTACGAATGCCATTATTGGAAACCATATCATAAAGAATTTACCCAATACACTTGTTGCAGTTAAAGACCCTATGACTGCAAGATTGACGAGCCAATTACATCCAATACCTTTTACAAGACAGGAAAGCCATCCCAAGGCCCCTCCTGCCATATATGGAAGGACTTTTGCCTCTGCTATTTTAATTGCAGTCTGTCCAAATGAATTAACTACCCATTCTCCAGTTGCTCTATTGAATGACCTGAGAGGACCATATACCATTATCAAGGCATATATTAAAGAACCTATAAGATTTCCAATATATACCCAAAACCAAACCTTTAAAAGCTGAGAAAATGACGCCTTTTTTTGAAACATTGCCACAGGCAGTAGCATCATATCCCCAGTAACGAGTTCCATACCAGTTAATATGATTAATATAAGTCCAACAGGAAATACTGATGCACCTATAAATTTTGCAATTCCCAATCCTAAATATTTGGACACTCCGGTAGAACATACTGTGCAAAGTCCAGCACCTATGGCAATATATGCTCCTCCCATAATTCCTCTTAAAAGCAGCTGGTCAGCTCCTAACTTTCCTTTATATTCCCCTACATTTCCAGCTAATTCAACGGTTTTATCAGGTGGGTTAAAATCCATATTATTACCTCCTTTCCAGTTTTTGTTTATTGTGGTCTTGTGGGGTGCTAACCACATATATGCAGTTGATACATTATATAATTTTTGGTTTAAATCATTTCAAAAAGTATATATATCAGTTGTTTTTTAGAAATATGTAATTTAAAAGCGTTATATAATATTAAAAAAGAAATTAAAATTAATTACTATTTACAAATAAATTATGGCAGTATATAACCCAAAATAAACTACAAAAATAAAAATAATTTAAAATAATTTAAAAATGATTAAGCTTTATTAATAAACAGCCCACTGACCTTCAATATCTTTGACAGCAGTACCATACCCCATTAATTTTATATTATTTCCATCATATACAGCAGTTGTTTTAAATCCTATTATAGCAATAGCTTTCATAGACTTTGCTTTTTTTTCCATTAATTTCAGCAATTTATCCATGTCGTAGCCCTCAACAACTTCTGAAACTATCCCCAAATAATAAAGCTCTACTCCTGGAATTCCATTTGTAGTTGTAATTATAAATGAATCCAATTTCATATGGACACCTCTACTTGTGAATATTACACCCCACAAACCCGCATAATTATATTATTATTCCAGTATATATATTTTTTGATTTGTCTAAAATGAGCAATATTTTATATATTAATATAATAAAAATATGTAGCGAAAATTTTATACGAGAATATATAATATTGGAGGTTTTTGATAACATTATAGAAGGTATAGAATTACCTACGGGAATTTATCTAATAGATTAGAAGAATTATAAAAATACATGCTATAACTCTACGATAGAAAATAAAAAATATTATTTCCAATAT
>NZ_WAKW01000022.1 GCF_015523155.1 Methanothermococcus sp. | reverse complement strand
ATTCTGTTTCATAATCCCACATCTAGGTTCCAAAACGAGCGATAGCGAGTTTTGGACTTTGGATAGCAACCTTTTTTAAAGGTTGCTTATAAAAACACTGTCCTAATTTTTTATTCTGTTTCATAATCCCACTAAAAAAATAAAAATTATAAATTAAAAATAAAATTAAAAATTATTATTCTAAAAAGATAAAAATAAAGTATAATTATCTTAATAATTCAATAATCTTTTCTTCAATCATTTCCTTAGGCTTATTTGTTATATTAGCAAGCCCTTCTGCGAATATAACGGCATATTTCAAAACATATTTCTTTTTCTGCTCCTCTTCCTTTTCTTTTCTTATTCTCGATATGTATTTTTCAAGCCCTCTTGCACATATCATCAATGCCTGTCTTATTTCATTAAATATCTCTTCATTTTCCTCGCTACTGCATGCCACTGCCTGCTTTCCAGCTGATGTATATGGTATATGGGTAGATATTAAATTTACAAACACAGTTAATGGAACATCTTCTTCGCTCCTAAGTCCGTATCTTCTCCAATTTACGCTTTTAACGGCATTTGTTATACCGCATCCAGAAGCATCAAACAGCAATGGCACATGGTTTGCAAATCTCATTATCTCCATTTTTCTTGTGCTATCAGATATTCTTCCAGCATTTCCACCGTATGCCAGCCCTACCTCAACTGCAAATGGAATTCCTCCCTTGTAGGTTTTTGGCCTCCTTGTAATTGTTTTTACAAACTCAGGATTAAGAGTTTTTAAGGACTCCTGTATATTTTCCTCGCCAATAGGCCTTAAACCAGCTGTGGATGGTGCCATGAAGTCCATGTCTTGAATTACTCTAACAATTAACTCTGCATCATTCCAATCCATGTTTTTTGGGTTCTTTTTTAAAAGGTTTTTTATTTCATTTTTGAATCTTTCGAGCTCTTCATTCGATACCATTCCCATATTTACCAATGAATCTACAAATTCTTTTGGATTTTTTGTTATATTTCTAAGTTTTTTCCTAAATCCCTCCATTAACGAAGCATTTAAATAATTTTTCTCTGCAAATTCAATGAAATTTTCAGGTTTCTTTTTGAAATGTTTTTTAATCTCTTTCAGCGTTTCTTCATCTAATTTGTCAAGTAAATAATCCATTATTAAATATTTCAAATAATACATTTTTAATTCGGATAAACTATCTGGAAGTGTGTTTATTATGGATTTTACATCTAAAATTTCTCTTTTATCCACATACTTGGAGAATTTTTCAATATAATCGTTAATTTTTATATTTAAATAACAATCTACTACAATATCCCAAAATGTGCTGTCCCTGTAATTTTCAAGTAGTTTATCCCTTAAAATATATTCTTGGAGCTCCTTAATTCTTTTTGAAGTCATCCTTGATAACTCACTTGTGAGCATGCTTGAAATCTTTATAGATTCAGTTCTTCTCGATATATATAGGAGCTCATCTGGGGTTAAACCATAGGGGTGGGGTTTCATTTCCTCAGGCCTTTCAGGAATGTCTTCAACTGTCCTATCAAAAACCACAGTTTCCTCTGGGTCGATAAGGGTTATTTTAGCATGGGGTGTAGATAAGCTTATTCTTCTTAAATATTCAAATGGTCCCTGTTCTCTCCTGTTATATGTTATATCTTTAAATTCCCCTTCAACTTTTGTTCCTCTCCAAAATCCTTCACTTATTTCATGAGAAACAACATCTCCTTCGTTTTTTTCAATACTCATCTTTATTTCCATTATATGGATTTTCCCATCTCCTGTTGATGTGGTAATTTTCAAAGGTTTTCCTGTTGTTATTTGTGCAAATAAAAGAACTCCTGCGGCACCAATACCTTGCTGACCTCTGGATTGAACAAGTCTATGCATTTTTGAACCTGCAAGCATCTTACCAAAAACCTTTGGAACAAATTCAGGGGGAATTCCTGGACCGTTGTCTTCAACAACAACTTTGTAATGGTCTGCCCCAAGTTTTTTAATTTCTATGTTAATATCTGGTAAAATCTCTGCCTCTTCACAGGCATCCAATGAGTTTGTTACGAGCTCGTGAATTATTGTAGTCATGCTTCTTAATTTACCGCTATATCCAAGCATGTGCCTATTTTTTCTAAAAAATTCAGAAATTGAATGTTCTTTAAATTCATCAAATATGACATCACTTTCAGCCATTTTTTCACCGTTATATAAAATAAAGTAATAATACATTAAAATATAATAATTATAACATTTGAAGATAATAATAAACTTTTTGCATATAAGGGATATTTAAATCATACTATAAAAATAGAATTTATAATTATAAAAATAAAAGTAAAAAAATAAAAAATTATATTATTTTCCTAATTTTTCATGAGCTCTTATACTTGGTCTTACTTTTTCAGCACCTTTACCTTTGTTTCTCAATCCTCTTCCCTTCTTACCTGCTGATGTTAAGCCTCTAAATGCTCTACCTTTATGTGTTCCTGAGCATAACCAGTTATATTTTGGGTCGTTTTTAATTGAGGGGTGGTTTGGGTCAACCAATATAACTTCATACCATTTTCTTTTTCCGTCTTCCCCTACCCAGTAGGAGTTTAAAACTTCCATGTTTGGATATCTTTTTGAAGCTCTTTCTTCAGCTATTCTCTGAATTGATTTAGCCATTGTAATTTTTTTGATACCCATTGTAGCAGGTTTCTTGGAGTGTTTTGGTCTAGGTTTTCTTAAACCTCCTCTTCTTACTTTAACTCTAACTACGATGATTCCTTGTTTTGCCTTGTATCCTAAGTTTCTTGCCCTGTCTATTCTTGTTGGTTTTTCAATTCTTACAACAGCAGGTTCATTTCTCCATTCCTGCATTCTTGACCATAATAATTCTTTTACATATGTTTCCTTTGGGGTTTTCCAAGCATCTCTAACATATTTATACATACTCATATTATCTCCTTCTTCGCTTTTATTCTTAGCTTTTTAGTTTTTATATTTACACGAATCGCTGACTATCGCTGTTTATGGGTTCGGCCTTTTTAGCCACATGCCCTACGGGTTTAATCACCCGTTACTGCTATAATAGTTTAGCCTTTTATGCTGTGTAGTAGGTAGTATATTAATTTAACGGTAGGTTTATATATAACCATGACTATATAAACTATAATTAATTTTAAAATTTATATTTATAGCATTATTTTGGTGAGAATATTATGGATAATGAAAATTATTATGATTATGATACACTTTTAAAGAGAGCCGTTAGTCAGCTTCCAGAAGAGGTATTTAAAGATGTAAGATTTGAAATTCCACATGCAGAAAGTTTTGTTGAAGGGAATAGAACAATGGTCAAAAATTTTAGAGATATTGCAAAAGCAATAAACAGAGATGTTCAGTTCTTTGCAAAGTATGTAATGAAGGAATTGGGTACAGCAGGTGATGTTGAAGGTCAGAGATTAATACTCCAAGGTAAATTTGGAAACTATATAATAAACTCAAAGATTAAAAACTTTGTGGAAGAATATGTTTTATGTCCAGAATGTGGAAAACCAGATACTAAAATCATTAAAGAAGGTAGAATTCACTTCCTTAAATGCATGGCATGTGGTGCTATGAAACCTATTAAATTAATTTAAATAATTTTTTAATTTTTTTAATTTTTTAAAATTTTTAATAAAATTTAAATTTTTTAATTAATTTTTTAATTTAAATTAATATAATAAAAAAATATAAAGTGAAAATATGAGGGGATTTTGTTATAGGTGCGGTCACGAAGGTGAATTACTGGATGGATTGTGTAAAATATGTTATTCTCAACTCCATCCATTATTCAATATTCCAGATGAAATAAAGGTTGAAGTATGCCATATGTGTGGCTCCTACAAAAGAAGAACTTGGCAAGACCCAAAAGGGAGAGATTTATATGAAATACTTGATGAAATAGCATATTATGCTACAAAGGATAATTTAAAAACTGCACACAAAAATATAAATATTGAAATAATACCTCAGGAGCCAAGACAGCTCCCAGGAGGTAAAAAATCTAGGGTAGAAATCCCTGTGAAAATAATAGCCACTGGAAAACTTCCTGGAGAGGATGAAGAAAGAACAGAAGAAAAAGACATTGTGGTATATTTAATAATGGTTCAGTGTCCAAGATGTTCAAGATATATGTCTAATTACTATGAAGCCACATTACAGGTCAGAGCAATGAATAGATTTTTAACCGAAGAAGAAAAAAAAGAGCTCGACGACTTTGTAAAAAATGAAACCAATAAACGATTAAAAAAAGATAGAATGGCGTTTATATCTAAATTTATACCTCAGAAAGAAGGTCTGGACTACCAGATAGGTTCCATGGGAGGTGCAAGGAATATAGCCTCTGTAATAAAATCTAAATATGGTGGAAAAATAAATGAGACTGCAAAACTGGTTGGTGTTGAAAAAGACACTGGAAAGAATCAATACAGAATAACCATTGTTGTTAGAATTCCAGAGTATAAAGTGGGAGATGTTGTAGAGTATAACAATGAACCGCATGAAGTAGTTTCAATGAATGAAAATAAATTATATTTGGAAAAATTATCAGATAAACGAGAAAAAATATCGTTGCAGTGGAATGATGCTGAGAAAAATACAAAATTATTAAAAAAAGGTGATGAATGCCCAACTGCCACGGTAATTTCTGTATCTCCAAATACAATAATTGCCATGGATAACCAAAACTATGAAATATATGAATATAACAATATATTCAAAGATATAAAAGAGGGAAATATATTAAAAATATTTAAGAATGAAAATATAAGCTATATCGTAGAAACTATAAAATAATTATATTATTTTTAAATTTATTGCATATATAAATTAAAAAAGGTATATAAAAACACCATGGTGAAAACATGCCTATAGAATATAACGATATAGATAAATTAAAGAAGATATCTAAAAAAATAAGATATAATGTTGTGAAAATGATAGGATTGGCTGAATCAGGACATCCTGGCGGTTCATTATCTGCGACAGACATTATTGTGGCGTTGTATTATAAATTAATGAATCACGATCCAAAAAATCCAAATAAAGAAGATAGGGATAGATTTGTTTTAAGTAAAGGTCATAGCTGTCCTGCATTATATGCAGTTCTTGCGGAACTCGGATATTTTGATAAAGATGAGCTCTGGAAATTAAGAAAAACCGGAGCTCTATTGCAAGGACATCCTTCAATAAAAATTTCAGGAATAGAAGCTAATACTGGTTCATTGGGTCATGGCTTTTCAGTAGCTGTTGGAATGGCATTGGGTTGCAGATTGGATAAATTGGATAACAATATTTATGTTCTTTTAGGAGATGGAGAATGTCAGGAAGGTCAGGTTTGGGAAGCTGCAATGGCAGCATATCATTATAAGTTGGATAATTTAATAGGATTTGTAGATAGAAACAGACTTCAAATAGATGGATGTACAGAAGATGTTATGTGTTTAGGGGATTTAAAGGAAAAATTCAAAGCATTTGGTTGGGATGTATTTGAAATAGATGGTCATGATTTTGAACAAATCATAGGGACTGTTGAAAAGGCAAAATCCATGAAAAACGGCAAGCCTAAAATGATTATAGCAAATACCGTTAAAGGTAAAGGAGTATCATTTATGGAAAATAATGTTGGATTTCATGGTAAAGCCCCAAATAAAGAGGAGTTGGAGAAAGCATTGAAAGAACTTTCATAAATAATTAAAAAGTTATGGCTATAATTACGAAATAAAAAAAGCGTGAAAATATACCTAAAATCAAAGATTTTATATATTTTTCACTATATCTAAAATTCCCTATGGGAATTTTACGAAATAAATTAGACAAAATCACTTCATGATTTTGTTGCTCGCTTGCTACGCAAGCGAAAACTCGAAGAGTTTTTTAATTTAAAAAGAAAAACCGTGAAAATATGGTAAAAATAGGAGCATCTATTCTCTCAGCAAATTACGGATATCTAAAAGATGAAGTAAAAAAAGTAGAAAAAGCAGGCATAGATTTCATCCATATTGATATGATGGATGGACATTTTGTCCCAAATCTAAGTATGGGTATTGGTATTTCAAAATATATAAAAAACATAACTAATTTACCAACAGATGTTCATCTAATGGTGGAAAATCCGGATTTATTTATACCTATACTTGCAGATGACGCCGATATGATTACATTTCATATTGAAACATGCAGATTTCCATTTAGAACTATAAATTTAATAAAAGAGAGTGATTCTAAACCGATAGTAGCTTTAAATCCATCAACACCTATTGATACTGTTGAGTATATTTTAGGAGAGTTATATGCTGTTCTTGTAATGACTGTTGAACCGGGTTTTTCCGGTCAAAAGTTTATTACGCCAATGTTAAAGAAGATAGATAATTTAAAAAATATAATTCTTAAAGAAGGATATGGCACGAAGATTTTTGTTGATGGCGGTATAAATTCAGAAACTGCTCCAAAAGCCGTTGAAGCTGGTGCAGATGTATTAATTGCATCTTCTGCAATTTATAAAAATGAAAATATTGAAGAGGCTGTTAGAACTTTAAGGGCTTCTGCGAAATTTAAAAAATAGATTTTTATTTGGTGAGATTATGAGATATGAACTTGGAGAAAAGAAAGCAATGAGAAATGCCTATGGAGAAACCTTGGTTGAATTGGGGAAAAAATATCCAAATTTAGTAGTTCTTGATGCAGATTTATCAGGTTCAACAAAAACTAAAATGTTTGCAAAAGAATACCCAGATAGATTCTTTAACACAGGTATTGCAGAACAGAATATGGTAGGCATGGCAGCAGGACTTGCAAGAACTGGAAAGATAGTATTTGCATCAACATTTGCCATGTTTGCAAGCGGAAGAGCATGGGAACAAATAAGAAACTCTGTTGCCTATGCAGATTTAAACGTAAAGATTGTTGCGACTCACAGTGGTATAACCGTAGGGGAAGATGGAGCAACACACCAGATGACAGAAGATATTGCCATAATGAGAGCAATACCAAATATGAAAATAATTGCCCCAAGTGATTACTATGAAACAAAACATGTAATAAGATGGTGTGCTGAATACTACGGTCCTGTTTATGTTAGGATGCCGAGAGGGAATACAGAAACAATATTTAAAGACGAAGAAGATGCCAAATTTGAATTTGGGAAGGCAAGGATTTTAAAGGAAGGAAAGGATTTAACAATCATTGCCACTGGAGAGTTAGTTCCAGAGGCAATAAAGGCATCAGTCATATTGAAAGAAAATGGAATAGATGCAGAAGTAATATCTATGCCAACCATAAAACCAATTGATGAAGAGGCTGTGAAAAACTCCAACGATTTTATAGTTTCACTTGAAGACCACAATATTATAGGTGGATTGGGAGGAGCTCTATCAGAAGTTATAGCAACATACGGATTAAATAAAAAACTTTTAAAAATCGGTATAGACGATGAGTTTGGAATTTCTGGAAAAGCGGAAGAACTTTTAAAATACTACAAACTGGATGGCGAAAGTGTGGCTAAAAGGATAATGGAAGAATATAATGGAAAAACCGAATAAATAATAAATATAGAAATTATACTACACAAAAATAATAAATAATATATTACACAATAATTTACCTTTAATCTTTTTAGTGATACTATGAAAAAAATAGGGATTCTTGAAATTTTAGTCATACTCGCCATATTAATTACTTCGGGAGCTCTGGCATATAAATTTATAAATTCCAATAATAAAAACAGCAACTACGAATTTGATGGAGACCAAATGTACAAATGCGCATGGGTTTCTGAAAAGATAATGAACAAAAATTTCCCGCTGTATGCCCATGTGAAAGGAAAATGGACTTCATCTAAGGAAGAGTTTAACGACACCGTGTTGATTACCGGAGCTCGTGGGGGAACTCTTTATGCAATATACAAAAATCAATCTATTACGATTGGGGGAGAAATGGCATATGTCGAAGATATTGCCGCTAAAAAGATAATTTTAAAGCCCTTGGGTAATTCAATAATTGAATACCAATTAAATCCAATTGATGGAAATTCATTTAAGGAAATCAAAAATAAAATAGAAAGCACAGAATATAAGTATAAAAATCTAAATTTAACGATACTTAAAACATATATTGAAGGTTCCCTTGCAGCAGATTCAAAAACTTTTGCACCATCAGAACAGCAGAATATTAAAAATAACCTATATTTAGATTTGAATAATAAAAATAATAGATTGTCCATTTATTTCGTTGAAAATGGTTTGTTTATAAATGGAAAATTAGATTTGGAAACACTAAATACCTTGGATGATATAATAAACCCCCATAAAATCACCACTTCACAAATAACAGTGTATTTGGTTGTAAATGAAACAGCCGATAAAATACCCAAAAACATAACTGCATATAACAACAATTCAATGATTATAGCATTACAATAATATAAGGAATTAGTATGGAGCTCCTAAAAACCCATTTAAAGAATATTGATATAAATGAAAAAATCAAAGCACATCATTTATTTGTGCTAATTACTTCTTTCTATATTTTATTTTCCAGTATATCATATTATTCAGGCTTTTTGGCATTATTTAGTGCAATTTTCTTTTATATGTCCTATATCGTAGGAGAGAGGCTATATTATATTTTAAATTTAGATGATATTTCCAACTGTGCCAGTATATTCAATTTAAAAAAACCATATAAGCCAAATTATTCAAAACATTATAAATTTGGACTGTTTTTAATGTTTATTGGCATATTATTTATATTTTTTGATATTTTATGGGTAAGGGATATTCCGCTTTTTGACCCCACTTCAAGAAGATTTTTAAATGTGCCATTTACCGCCTTATCTCATCTTTTGCTTTTAGGTTGGGCAATAGTCGTTGCTTCAAATTTATCACTAAATAAAATAAAAGTTATAGCATATTCCACTGTTTTTTCAGCATTGATAATGCTTTTAGGATATAGGACAAATGTTATGATATTGTTTTTATCCATACTTTTTGTAATGTATTACTCCAACAAAATAAAAACAAAGGAGTTAATTTATTCAGCAGTTGGAATATTTTTAATACTACTTTCCATGTCAATATTAAGACTTTATGTATTAGGAAGCGGCGGAAATCCAATATTTTCAAGAATAGATTTAACTATGAGTATTTTTGATATTATCGTTAAGAATTTTAACGGAATGTTTAATGGACTTATACATTACTGTTCAATTTATTCCTATATTGGAACATTCCCCGGTCCAAGAACTGTTGTGGCAAATAGCATAGGTGTTTATGGAGTTACAATAACTCCAACGATTTTTGGAGCAGTAATTGGAGATTATGGAACACTTGGAATTATCCCATACTTCGGTATTTTAGGTATATTTTTAGGTTTGTATTATAAAATCTCTGAAAGTTTAAAAGGTATTTATTTGGGAGTTTATGCCATTTTAATATCATATTTGTTGGTTGGTATCGAAACAGGTATTTTAGATTTTGATGTAATTTTATTTTATATGTTTGGATTTATATTATGCATATATGTTATAGTATTAAAAATTTCAAATAAATTAAAAAATTAAAAGGAATAACGGGGTTTAAATGAATTCAAATGTTTTAAATAAATATATATATAAATATAAATTAGACCATCCAGTAATAATAGTGTTAGCTGGACATTTGGCAATTTTTTTCTTAGCTATGCCTTATTTTTATAAATTTAATCCCTATTCATTATTGAAAATATTCTCAGTAATTTTTTTATATATTTTATTTTATTCACTGCCTTTTCTGGTGGATAATTATGTAAATAAGAATAAAAATATAAATATAATAAATAAATATATAAACAATCCTTATGCTTATTCAATACTGCTGTTTGTTATCATATATTATGGGATATATACCATTACAAATTCTTTTTTACTATCTATTCTATATCCTTTATTGGTAATTGGTATTTTAAACCTATTTGCTAAATGCACCAATCTATCAAATAATGGTAGTAATAATTATAGTAATAATAATGGCAATTTTTTTATAAATATTCTATCTACAGTATTTAAATTTTTATCCAAATATATTGACGAGTTCATATTTGGGATAGGGGTTATTTCATTTATACTGATAGTAATAACCTACAATGCAATTCCCTTATTTAATTATGATGTAAGAATGGAAATTTCCGCCGACCCATTGCGGTTAATTTCCACAGGAGCTCTGGTTTATGGTGGAATTAATAACATATTTTATTTTATAATTTCCTTTATCCTTATTGCACTATTGGGATATAAAGCAGGAATTTTAATTTTATGTGTTTCATTCTTAATATTCCAATATAAATCTAAAAAAATTCCCACAAAATGGTTAATATCATCAATTATTGGATTGTTTATAGTTTTAACAGTTATGTCAAAGGTCATATTGTTATCATCAGGTCAAAACTGGAAAATCGGTATTTTAGGAATGTTATCCTATAGAGCTTATTTTGACATGCTCGTGCTAGAAAAAATAATAAATTACTCCAATTTAATGCTTGGTAATATAATATTTAATCCAACAGGTGAAAAGTTCATTGGAGAGATTTTATTTAACTATTCACACAACATTACCTCAACAATGTTTGGACCAGTTTATTTAGATTTTGGGATATTTGGGGTGTTATTTGCATTATTATTTGGTATGGCAAGTAAATTAATATATAATGGAGATAAAAAATTATATGCAATATATGCATCTATCCTTTTATCGATGTGTGAAATTGGTATTAACTATGGATTTTTAATTGTAATGTTGGTGTTCTTATATATGAATTCATTAAAAATAAAAAAATAATAATTTCTGTGATATTTATGTTATCCAATGTAAAATTTAAAGATGTTAAAAATGTTAATAATGATGAGTTTAAATTGAAAAAATTTGAACTTAAAGAAATTTCTTCCGATAATAATATATCTAAATCCAAAAATTTTTATGAGAAAAAAGATGATAAATATCTTGTTATTATTGTTGATATGGATGATGATATAGGAAGAAAAGCAAATATTAATACTCCAATTTTGGGAAGAGTGGATTGTATTAATACATCTGTAAAACTGGGATTATCAGACCCAGGGGATACGGATGTTAATTCAATACTTGGGGGCATTAAACTTTATGATGAATTGAAAAAAGAGGGAAGAGATGTAGAGCTCGCCATAATATCTGGACATAAAAATGTCGAATCTGAAAAATGTGCAAAAAGGATAAAAGAACAGCTCGATTTTTTAATATATCTGTATGAACCTAATTTTATATATCTTGTATCTGATGGTAAAGAGGATGAAATGGTATTGAAATATTTGGAAAATAAAGATGTATTTATATGGAAAAAAAGAATTATTGTAAAACAGAATGAATCCTTAGAATCCACCTATTATTTAATTCAAGAATTCCTCAAAAAGACCATGTCTCAATATGTTCCATTTATATTTACATCCATTGGTTTTGCCATGGTTATTTATGCCATATTTGCAGATTTGGGATGGAGGATAATTGTAGGTATGGTTGGATTATATATTCTTTCAGAAGGATCTGGACTAACCCGTGCATTAAAAAAATCATTTAAAGAGGGCAAAAAAGGTCTTGAATTTGGAAAAATCACACTTATAGGTAATATAATTGTTATATTAATTATTATTGTAGGTTTGTTATATTCTTACAATGTATCATATCATTTAAGTTTTATTCAGGCTGTTGGGAATTTTATATACAATTTTACCAATCCATTGGCATTGGCTCTTTTGATATATGTTACAGTTCATTTTATAGATGATGTAATATATACAAATAAAGAAATATTGGATTTATTGAAAGGATTTTTATTTAAAATAATTGTTATATTCATATCAAGGGATATATTGTTTGAATTTTCAAGATATTTAGAGGGTAATATTTCATTTGCAATAATTATTGTGCATGTAATAGTATATATTGCCTTACTTATAATACTATCTTCAATATTATTTCATAATAGAAAAAAATAATTTATAATAAAATATTAAAAAATAATAATATTAATTTAAAATTGGTTTGAGACTATGTTAAAAATTTTAGGATATGATGGTTCTGACCTAAAAAAAATAACTATGGATGAATTAAAGGATAATTATCCCTTGATATGGATAGATTGTTATGACCCATTTAATGAGGAGCTCTTTGAGATATCCAAAAGAATAGGTATAGATATGGATGAGTTAAAGTTGGGTCTTGATGAACAAGAGGTCCCTAGAATTGAAGAAGAGGATGATTATTATTTGATAATTTATAAAGCACCACTATTTGAGGAGGATATTACAACGACATCTTTTGGTATTTATATTAAAGACAATATTATTTTAACAATTCACAGTGATAAGATAAAATCCATAGGAAAAATATACAATCTTTTAAAAACAAAAAAACCAAAAATTCTATTGGATAGGGGGATAGGATTTTTTTTATATACTTTATTAAATCAAATTACTTTAAGTTATTCGAGGATTATTCTTAACTTAGAAGATGAATTGGATAGATTGGAAAATATTCTTCTACAAGACCAGAACAATAATAATATAACTGGAGAAATACTACAACTTAGAAAAACATTGGTATATTTCCACAAGGCATTGGTATCAAATAAAGATGTTTTATCAATTTTAAAACGAAAATATTTACCAATTACAACTCAGGATGATAGGGAGCATATCGAAGACTTATACTATGATACATTGCAGTTGATAGATATGGAAACTACATATAGAGAATTGCTTGTTTCAATGATGGATATGAATTTATCACTTGAAAACATAAGAATGAACCAAATTATGAAGATTTTAACCATGGTTACTACACTATTTGCAGTTCCTGTTTGGATAACAGGAATATATGGTATGAATTTTAAATATATGCCTTTGTTAAATAACCCTTATGGATTTTGGATTATTATGGGTATTTCAACTGTTATAATTGTAATTTTATTGTATGTATTTATGAAAGAAAAATGGATAAAATAATAAAATATAATTGGTGAAATTATGAAAGAAATTATTATCTGGCCAGTTTATCTCGATGTTGGAAAAAGCAGAAAAGAGGGAAGGAAGGTATCAAAAGAATTAGGTATCAAAACTCCAAAATTAAAAAATATATATAATATATTGATAAAAATGGGATATACTGCTGAACTTATAAAAAATAAATCCTATCCAAAAGAACCTTGGGAAACAGTAGGATATATCAAGGTAAAAGTTAATGATGATGTTTCAAAAACAGAATTAATCAAGAAAATTTGCAAGAAGGTGAATAAAAAAAATATATAGATATATAATAAATTTTACAACTTTTTTTAACTTATTCCGCAAGAAGTCCCCTTCTGTTATAAATCCTTTGGATTTTAGCTCGCAAATAAAGATTTGCGATGGGAGAGTCCATTTTAAGACGGAGGGTGGTAATTCACTTTTACATATATATTTTATATATCGCTCGGTATTGAAACCTAAAATAACAAGCCTTGGGCGGGGTTTGAACCCGCGACCTTCTGCTTACCAAGCAGACGCTCTACCAGGCTGAGCCACCAAGGCACCAAACTTATATAAAATACAATCTAATATATAAAGTTTTTCATTTTAAAGGGGTTGTCGAAAAATTGAATTAGAAAGTTTATACAGTATTATGTATTAATACTTATATTCTCATCAGTATGACTTTATATTAAATTAATAAAATTAATAAAAAATAACTTTAATTTTATTTATTAAGTTCCTATTCTTACAGGCTCTGAAAGGTCTTTTATAACTCTTATTACAGAATATGCTGCCAATGCCGAAGTTTTAGGGTTGTCATTACATGGTTTATTCTCAACTGTGGTTTTTATTATCCCTATAGAACCTTTAACCATAATTTCATGTTTGTTTGATACTGCGGAAGGGTCTGCTATTATTTTAACTTTTGCGGGGATTTTCGATGCTAAGGAGAGAACAACAGATACATTTATATTCTGTGGAAATTCCTTAATAGCCTCAAATACATCTCCTTCAAAAACTGTTGTAGGTTTTGAAATAGTACATGCATCCATTCCAAGATTTTTTAATGCATCTTTTAACCCCTCAACAGGTTTTGTTGTTGTAAGAATTACCTCTTCAATTGTTCCTAAGGATGAGGCTTTTATAGCGTCAATACCTGCTATTGCTCCTGAGGGAATATATATTTTTCTATTGTTTTCTTTTGCGAGATTGTATAATTTTAAAAACAAATTTTTATCTGCAAATGCTCCAACACTCATTACAATAACATTTTTACCATTACGTAAAGCCTTAGATACAGTTTCGTCTACTGCCTTGACCGATGCACATTCTATTACTATATCCAAATCTTTAGTTACCAATTCATCTACTGAATTGCATACTTCTGCATTAGTCAATTTTCCGAGCTCTTCTGATTTATGTCTATTTTTGTCATATAATGCAACAATTTTTGGATTTATTTTGCCTGATTTTACTGCTTTTACTATCAATGTGGCTATTGTTCCACATCCAACCATACCTATTTTTAACATTTAGCATCACTTCAAATTCTTAATAAAAAAAATTAAATCTTCAATATTATAAATATTTCCATTTATAAAAAAATAAAGAATTAAAAATTTTTTAATATATTATTATAATATTTATAATTGTGGTGATTTTCTATCTGTTGCTGGGGGTTTTATTAAAATAATATTGCCTATTGATTCTACTATCTTATATGGAAGGACTATCTTTTTGGATGGATCAGATATATTATCCCTTAAACATCCCTTTGATGCATCGGAGATTACAATACCTCCTACTGATGACTTCTCAACATCTATCATGGTGTCATAGGTTTCTCCGACATAAAGCCCTTTTGTCGTATATATCTTTTTACCCAATATTTCGCTAATTTTAATAGCCATTTTAAGACCTCCAATACTTATATAATTTTTATTACAATTATCATATATAAATATTTAATTATAAAATAATATCATCAATACTTATTTTTTCAGCACTATATAATTTCTTTGCCTTTAAATATATCAATTCATCTGCTTTGCTATTTTCATCCACGATTACAAAAACCTTGGAAGGATTTACCTTATTTATTAATTTATTTATCTGTTCCTTAATTATATCACATTTTTTTTCAATGCCTTTAAGAGCCTTTTCTGGTATATTTGGATTTATAAATTTCATATCTTCAACTTCTAAAACACCCTCTGTGGAAATTATATTTAAGTTTGGTATTTTATTTTTTAAGTTTTTTAACAATTTTTTATTGCTTACAATGTATAGGGCACTTTTGTCCAGCTGGACTCCCTCTTCAAACTTAAATCCAAATTCTTTCAACACATTGTTAAGATGTTTTTGGGTTTTAATTATTAATTTACAAAACATTTTTGCCTCATCATCATTCAAATTATGCAGCGGTGCTTTTTTGTAAAGGTAATCATCTGCCTCAATGAGTGCGTAAAATGCCTTTTTAAATTCATCTACATTGATATTTCCAGATTTTGCATCTTTATATGTTATGTTTTTAGATTCTGTAATATTTGGGAGTTTGGCATTTTTTAATTTTGAGGATTCCTCATCCAACTTTGATATTGTGGCTACTGCCTTTTTTATAAGTATTTTTGAATCGTTTAGTCTGTTCATTGTATCACATAATATTTATTTATGCTCCATTGTGATAGATATATACTATAATATATATCATATATAGATTATTAATTATTATCATTGCTGTTATTATTTTTCATTTTATTTTCTATCTCCATTCTTTCGAGCTCCTCTACAAGTAATGTAATAAATACCCCTACATCAGTGACTACCCCTATTGCCTGGGAGGTTCCTCTATCCATTAATTTCGTTACAGCATCTGAATTAATATCCACACATACGGTTTTTATGTATGAGGGCATTAGATTTCCAGTAGCTATGGAATGTAATAATGTAGCCATCATAATTACCATTTTTTTATCAAGTATAGCTTCCCTCATTTTGTTTTGGGCATCTATTGTATTTGGAATAACATCTGGAAGAGGTCCATCGTCCCTTATACTGCCTGCAAGCACATATGGAACATTATTTTTCACACATTCATACATAATTCCACTTTTAAGTATACCCTGTTTAACGGCATTTTTGATACCACCTGCCTTCATAATGGTATTTATAGCATATATATGGTGTTTATGACCTCCAAGAACAGGTTTTCCAGTTTTTATATTTACACCAAGGGATGTTCCATATAAAACACTCTCTATATCATGGGTTGCAAGAGCATTTCCTGCAAGAAGTGCTTGAACATAACCCATTCTAATTAGTTTTGCAAGAGCAGGAGCCCCGCCTGTGTGTATTATTGCAGGACCACCTACAATGGCTATTCCACCTTCACCTGTTTTTTTATATTCTTCCCTTATTTGATACATTTCTTTTGCTATCTTTCTTATAATTGCCTGTTTAGGCTTTTCAGCAGATACTTCTGAGTTCATAAATTCAAATAACTCTCCTTTTTCCCTTGGTCTCTCGGGTGGTATAACTCTGATGCCTTTATGTCCTATAACTACCAAATCTCCCTTTTTAATGTCTCTCATAACCTTTGTTTCTGCCCTTTTTTCCTCTGGATAAACTACTATTACAGCATCCATTTTAGGTTTTTCAACCTCTATCCATTCATTGTTGTATTTTATATATGTTGGATGGTTCGTTGTTGAATAAAATCCATCAGGCAAAACTTTATCCTGTTCAGCTGGTTTTACCTCTACATTTTCGATTTCTGGAATTTCTGCCCCTATATTTTGTAATTCTTCAAGTATTTTATCGAGATGTTCTTGATTTTTACCAATCACCAATAATTTTGCATAGGATGGGTCGGTTTTTCTTTTTCCTATATTAAATTCTAAAACTTTATAATCTCCATCGAGCTCTAAAATTGTATCAAAAGCCTTTGGAAGTATTAAATTATCAATAATATGCCCTTTTAATTCAATTTCCCTAACAAACATAAAATCACCAAATATTATAATTTTAAATTTTATAATTAATTTTTTATAATTTAATCTATATGGTATGTTATAATATAAATGGGTAATGTTCTCTTTTAATCTCTGGAACATCTGCAAAACAATCGGAAGTTATTGAGTTTAACATAAATCCATCCATACCTTTTAAATTAACTAAGAGGCATCCTTTTATTGTAATATTAATATTTGGAGCTCTCTTTCTCATCTCATCCACAAGTAAAAGAAGGTCTTTAATCCGTCCGACACTGCTAATATCCCCAATATTTTTTAAATCCCTTAAATTTTTGTCATGCACGATTAATTGATGAATCATCATCTCTTTAACATCTGTGTTATTGTTTAGTATTTCTGCCAGCTCGATGAGCTCATTTTCATTAAAATTTGGAATATATATGCTCCTCACAATGGTATGTATATATTTTGACGATAGTTTTATGTTATTTAAAACCTTTTCGAAAGTATCTGAATTTGTAAGAATTTTATGAGTTTCAGGTTTTGAAGCACTTAAACTTATCATTACAATGTCGAGCCCCATTTCCTTAAATTCTTTTATTAACTCCTCATTTAAATTGACTCCATTTGTCTGTAAATCACACCTTAAATTTAGTGATTTTGTAAATTCTATTGCCTTTTTAACTTTATCTGGATAAGTAAGCGGCTCTCCGTATTGACTGATTGTTATGGCTGTATGTCCTTTGGTGTCTGGATTATCGGGGTCAATCCCATAAATTCCGGGTTTTATTTTTAGTAATTTTGAATAACAAAATATGCACTTATGTGAGCACTTTTGAGTTATCTCTATTGATGGATGATGGTGCGGATTTTTATTATTTAAATCAAGTCCTTCACATCCTATGCAGTGTTTTGATACTCTTAAATTTTTCACAATAGATTCCAATCTATCGCAAATTTCATTTCTTAAAATAATTTTCAATATCTCACCTACTCCAATAAATGTTTTAAGATATGTCCAGTTTCTTTTTTTATAAT
>NZ_WAKW01000021.1 GCF_015523155.1 Methanothermococcus sp. | reverse complement strand
ATAGAGAAACTGCCTTAAAGTTTATGGATTTTTTATCCAATGAAATATTGAATAAAAATCTCTCCAATGAAGAAAAAGAGGAAATATATTTTTATGTTGGTGGGAAGCCAGTTTTAATTTATAAAGTTATTGATAAAATGAGGTATGAAGATTTAGATGAGATTTTAAATTTTATGCTTAAGGATGAGATTTCGAAGTTGGAGATGTTTTTAGATATTTTAGATTATATTGAGCCAAAAATAGATATAAGAAATAAAAGTATAGAGGTTGAAAAAGGAAATATAATTGAAACATTAAAACTATTTAAAGATAAATATGAAATTTCGAAAAAAGAAATTTCTCCTCCTGTGTATATGTATTTGGTTAAGGAGAATATCTTATTCCTAAATCCTATATTGATGGAACTTTAAAACCACAATCATTTTTAATTTGGAATGCCATTAAGAGGGTGGTTTAATTTTTATTTAGTTTATATTTTCAGAGCGGTTATTTTATATTAGGAGAGCCTAACATTATGAAATATTAATATTTTTTCATATTTTATGGGAGCTCCGATGATTATTGGTTTAAAACATGGAAATACTTAAATAAAAAGAGAATTAATATAGAGTATTAAGTTTTAATTTTTTAATATATAATTGGGGTTAAGATGAGCACAGTAAAAAGAATTGCTAAGAACACGGGGATTTTATTCGTATCCAATATTATATCCAAATTTTTTGGTTTTGTTTATACCATCTATATGGCGAGATATTTGGGGGTTGAGGGATTTGGTATTTTATCTTTTGCCTTAGCATTTACTGGAATGTTTGGTGTGCTTGCAGATATGGGATTACAGCCTTTAACTGTTAGAGAGGTAGCAAGAAATACAAATTTAACTGGGAAATATTTGGGAAATATTACACTTATAAAATTTATTTTAGGTATAATTACTTTTGTGTTGGTTGTTATTTCTATAAATCTAATGAACTATCCAGCAGAAACTGTTTATGTTGTTTATTTAATTGCATTTTATGTCTTAATTAATTCTTTTAATAGTATGTTTTATTCTATATATCAAGGTCATGAAAGGATGGAATTTGTGGGAATTGGAAGTATATTGAATAGTTCTTTAATGCTTTTGGGTGTTTTTATTGCCATGTATTTTGGGTTTAATGTTGAAGGGTTTGCATATATCTATTTGATTTCTGGAATTGGGGTTTTGTTGTATAATTTAATTATTTCCACATGGAAGTTTGTTAAACCAAAAATTGAAATTGATTTAAAATTTTGGAAGGAATTGTTAAAAGAAGCTTGGCCTTTTGCATTAATTGGATTTTTTGTTATTATTTATTTTAGAATAGATACTGTGATGTTGGGTATGATGAAAACAAGCGATGTTGTTGGATTGTATTCAGCACAGTATAGAATTATTGATGGACTTGTAGGGCTTATTCCTTCTGTTTTATTTACTGTGTTTTACCCAGTAATGTCAAAAAATATAAATTCCCGTGAAAAATTAAAAAAAATATTTCTTAAATCATTTCAAATATCATTAATTATTGGATTATTGATTTCAATTTTTGTTAGTTTATTTGCAAAAGAAATAATTATTATATTATATGGTCAAGAATATGTTGGAAGTGTTTTAGCTTTTAAAATTTTGATATGGGCGTTTTTTATAATATGTATAAGTACAATGACAAGTGGTTTATTAAACTCAATGAATAAACAAAGAATTGTTGCATTTGGAACTGGTGTTGGAGCTTTAATAAATATATTATTAAATTTATTATTAATACCTAAATATAGTCTAAATGGTGCGGCTTTAGCTACGGTTATTACTGAGGTTTTTGGATTTTTGATTTATTTTTATTTTACGGGTAAGTTATTGAAATTAAGGAAAAAAGATTTAAGATTATTGCTTAAATTTCCAAACAAAAATAATATAAATGATATTTTTATAAAAATTTTTAAAAAAAGATAGCTTTAATATAATTCTATTTTAACAAATTATATCTTTTAATAACAATCGTTATTGAGAAAAACATATTCCATAATAATAATGTCCATAGTATATTACATGATGAAATTCCGAAAGTATAACTTATAAATAGACCTAATAATCCAATAATGCAAATACTTAATACCAAATATAAACCAAATTTTTCTAAACTAGTAAATAGTTCATCATCAAAAAATAAACTATTTATAAAAAAATATCCGGGAAAGAATAATGATATTATACATCCCACTATAATTTGTAATATAGTCCATACATCATAAGATATTAAACAATATTCAATCAAAAAACAAAATAACATGATAATTACATCAACATTTAATTTCAACAATTTCAGTAAATTATTATACATTATATCACCATATAAAGGAGGAAAAATTATGAAAATTAAAGCATACCATGGTGTTATATTATTGTTAATATTTATAATGGGTTTATATATAAACACCGTAACCTTGAATTTTCAATGTGATCCATTTATACCAACAACAATAATTATGGCAAAATCGATTGGTGAATTCGGTAGTATAACTGAAGCATGTGATTATATTTCAAATGCTGCAAAATATTCTGCATGGCAAGATCATACGAAGGATTTTATAAAGTATGAACCTTTGTCCGGAATAATAGTGTGTATCATAGCTAAAATGACTGGTTTAAATGAATATACTGTAAGTTATCTACCAATTCCTTATATAATATATTGTATATTTTTATATCTTATATTTAAAATATTATATTCGATAAATACTAAAATAAGCAGAAATCAAAATTTGAACATATTTATATTTTTTGTGGTTTTATCTGGAATATATGCATTTATTTGTAAATTCGTAATAGGAAAGTTTTATGTTATGGAATATCATGGTATTTATTGGGTATATATCTTAGCTATTTATTATCTTTTGTTAAAATATTTCATATTAAATAATAATCATGAAATTATACAAAAAATATTTTTATTAATATATATAATATTCATAACTAATTTATTCACACATTATAATTTTCCGATGACAATTTTAGGGGGGTTGATAATATTTATAACGGCTTGTATGTTGTTAAAATGTATTGGTTTAAATTTATTAAATAATAAGATAGATTATCTAAAACATGCTATACCAATTTTCATAATTTTGATAACATTACAAAATTTTTATTTTTTAAATTTGAGTCATGCTGGGAATTTTTTGGATATTTTTGATATATTGATAAATACAGTAATAAACAAAATTACAGGCTCTTCGTCAGGAGTTATTTCCTCATATAGTGGTTATGTATATACTACACAATGGATGTTTTTTAGAAAATGGTGGCATATATTATTTGTATTATCTGCAATTTCTATATTTATAACAATTACATTATATTATTTAAAAAATAAAGATAAAAATGTTAATCTTATGTCATATTTTTACACACTCATATTAGGAAGGGATTTTACATGGATGTATACCTATTTTATAAATTATGGTGGTAATTTGTCATTTTATTTGCCAAACAGTTGGTTTTTAAATTCTTTAATATTAACGCCAATTACCGAATTATTAAATTCTAAAAAGATATTTTGGAAAAATACTGGAAAATTATTTTTAATAGGGGCATTCATTCTTACATTGTTTTTAATATTAGATAGTTCCTTTGAAGCATATTATGCAATTAGTGGATATAGTCCATTTCCTTATCAAGTTAGAAATGATGGAGAACAAAGTTTCAATTTTTTAATTAGTAACATTGATAGACCTGAAATAATTGTAGGATCATTAGAATCAAGCTCTGCATTATATGCTGAGATGTCAAAATATAGTATATCTAAATTGAATATAATATACCCAAAACCTGCTTTAGATTACATGCTAATACCAGGAGTTAAGGAGCACAAAAGTATTAATGAAATATATTATTCGCTGAAAAAAGGTCGAGTATCTAAATTCATATTGACAAAATACGAACTTGACAAAGGATTCGTTGGTGGATTAACTGTTGCCCCCCTTACAAAAAATGAAACAAAAGAATTAAAAACGATATTAGATACTAATGAAAATTTAATATATGATTCTGGAAAAGCTAAAATTTATGATTTTAATTATTAATTTCCCTTTTTTATTTATTTCATATTATAAACTTCTTCATAAACTTTTAAAGTTTCTTCTGCACATTTTTTCCAACTAAATAATTTGGCTCTTTCTAAACCTTTCTTAGATAACTCTTCTCTTAATCCGTCATTAGTTAAAACTTCATACATTTTATTTGCTAATTCATCAACATCGTAAGGATTAACCATTATTCCCGCATCTCCAACAACCTCAGGTAAAGAAGAAGTATTTGAAGTAATTACTGGAGTACCGCATGCCATTGCTTCTAATGGTGGTAATCCAAAACCTTCATACAGGGAAGGATAAACGAATAAAACCGCTGCGTTGTATAAAGCAGGTAAGTCTTCATCTGGAACATAGCCTGTAAATATAACATCCTTTTGTAGGTTTAGTTTTTCTATGGTCTCAAAGATAGATTTGTATTTCCAGCCTTTTTTACCGGTGATTACTAATTTATGTTTTATTCCTTGTTTTTTAAGTTTATAGAGTGCTTTTAATAATGTTGGAATATTTTTTCTTGGCTCTAATGTTCCAACGTATAATATAAATGGATAGTTTAAATTATATTTTTGTTTTAGAAATGAGCGAAGCGAATTTCTAGCAACGAAACCTTCGGTTTCGTCTAATATTTTATTTATTTCATTTTCTTTTAATGGTTTGTAATTTTCATTTGCTGCTAAGTGTATTACTTTTATTTTATCCTCTGAGATTTTAAAGTGTTTTATTAAGTCTTGTTTTGTGTGATGTGAAATTGAAATTATTTTATCTGATTTCTTTAAAACTAATGGAAAATAATATCTATGCATTAATACTTTACTTTTTTTATGAGTTTTAGGATATAATAAGGGTGTTATATCATAAACTGTTAAAATTTTTTTAGGTTTTTTCAATGATAAAAAAGGTCCAAAATGATACACATCATGAATTATATCGAAATCATGTTTTTTTAATACATGTGGAGTTATTATCATTTTTTGAATCTCATGACCTAATGGTATTTTAGGCACTGGAATTATAATTTCACTTAAAAAATTGTATTTATTTAACAGTATATTTAAATGCTCGCACTTTTTACGATGAATTATAGTATATCTATTATCGCTATTTTTTTTATATTCTATTTTAAAAAGTTCTATTAATACATTGTATGTATATGAACCTATTCCCGTTTTTATATCATCTATTGGATTTGCAATAATCCCTATTTTCATTTTTCCCCTCATTTCATATTATAAACTTCTTCATAAACTTTTAAATGCTCCTCAGCACATTTTTTCCAACTAAATAATTTAGCTCGTTCTATACCTTTTTTAGATAGTTCTTCTCTCAATCCGTCATTAGTTAAAACTTCATACATCGCCTTAGCCAACTCATCAACATCGTAAGGATTAACCATTATTCCCGCATCCCCAACAACCTCAGGTAAAGAAGATGTATTGGATGTAATTACTGGTGTTCCGCACTGCATAGCTTCTAATGGTGGTAATCCAAAACCTTCATAAAGAGAAGGATAAACGAATAAATCCGCTGCGTTGTATAAAGCAGGTAAGTCTTCATCTGGAACATAGCCTGTAAATATAACATCCTTTTGTAGGTTTAGTTTTTCTATGGTTTCGAAGATGGATTTATATTCCCATCTTTTCGGTCCGGTTATCACCAATTTATATTTTATTCCTTGTTTTTTAAGTTTGTAAATTGCTTTTAATAAAGTTGGAATATTCTTATTAGCAGATAATGCCCCCACATATAATATAAATGGATAATTTAAATTATACTTTTCTTTTACTTTGTTTATTTCATTTTCTTTTAGTGGTTTATAATTTTCGTTTGCTGCTAAGTGTATTACTTTTATTTTATCTTCTGGGATTTTAAAATGTTTTATTAAGTCTTGTTTTGTGTGATGTGAAATTGAAATTATTTTATCAGATTTCTTTAAAACTAATGGAAATAAATATTTGTATCTATAATAATTTAATTTAATAGATGTTCTAGGAAAAATATAAGGTATAATGTCATAAACAGTAATTATCTTTTTTTGGTATTTCAACTTACTAAATAATGCCACACTTTCAGGACTATGAATAACGCCCACATCTAACTTTTTTTTATTAAGATAATAATTTAAATACAAATGCCAGAAATAAAAAGGTTTCTTTGGAAATTTTTCAAATGGATTTTTTACAATAATTTTGCTTAATTCGGGAAACAGATGATTTTCTTCATAATTTATTAAATAAATATTTTCTTTATCAATTTTTGAAAGTTCGTTTATTAGATTATAAACATAATTTCCTATCCCTGTTAATGGTCTATTTAATCTATCTGAAATAATCCCTATTTTCATTTTATCGACCTTTTAAATCAATTCAATATTCAATTTTCCCAAATACTCCTCAAACTCCCTAAAAACTTTCTCGGGTTTTAAATCTTTCATACAATCATAAGGTTTAGACATAAATCCGCAATGAGGAATATAAAACGGTTTATAATTATCAGGAACAACAACCTTGCAATTTTCAGAGAATGGATGAATATACTTATAATCAACAGGTCCAAACATAGTAATTTGTGGAGTTTTAAATAAAGATGCACAATGGGCAAGACCTGAATCAGCAGAGATAAAGAAATTACATTTAGATATTAAAGCAATAGTCTCTCTAATAGTCAAATTTTTTGCCATAATTAAATTATCTAAATCCAAATTTTTTAAATATATCTCATGTTCTTCTTCACTTGGACCTATAAATGCTACAAATTTAATATTTTTATATTTTTCATTTATTTTTAATAATAATTGTTTCCAATATTCAAAATCCCACATTTTAAACGGTGGTTTATTGCTAGTCCCAGTGTGAATCCCAATAACAAATTTATCATTTAATTTATTTTTGCTCCAAAATTCTTCAGAAAACTTTATTTCATCATTATTTAAATAATATTTTAAATTTAAATCTCCATCATCAAATTTAAAAAATGGTTTTAATAAATCAGTCATTAAATATACAGCATGTTTTTTATCATTTATATCCTTTGGATGGGTTAGTAGTAGTTTTTCGAATAATCCAAAATTGTATTTATAAATGATTGGGATTTTCAATTTCATGCTCAAAAATTTAAACAGATAATTGCAGGTATATTGTGTTTTTATTTTTGCACCAGTTAAATATAATATAATGCCTGATAGAATACCTTGTGGTGGATAAATTGTCATTGCAAAATCGTATTTTTCATTTTTTAATTGTTTGATTAATTTTAATCCTTTGATAAGATTTTTAGGATTGAATATGTATATATTTTTTACTCTAAAATCCTTAGAAAGTAAATCTTGATTTACTTTTGAACTAACAAGAACATCCACATCAATATTATTTTTATATAAAATTTCAATAACAGGTAATGTAGTTATTGCGTTACCTATTCCAGAAAGAATTATAATCAAAGCTCTCAATATATCCCCCAATTATCTCCTAATCCAAGCTTTCAACATTACAGGAAATGCTGTAAAAGGATATTTCAAAACCTTTAACCGAGAAACTCCATGCATTCTTTTTTCAAATACAATTGGAACTTCTTTATATCTCAAACCTTTTTTACCTGCCCTTATTATGATTTCCTGATGAATCCCCCACCTATCGGCTTCCAAATCAAGCTGTTTAGCAGCATATTTATTAATTGCAACTAAACCACTTTGTGAGTCAGTTGTTGGAACTCCCGACATAATCCTTGTTACTGTGGTGGATATATTATTACATGCGATTCTAATTTTGTAGTTAATATTCGCTCCTTCAGTATATTCCCCTAAAAATCTTGAACCTACAACTATATCTGCTTCATCATTTATAATAGGTTCGCAAACTGGCAAAATATCTTCCTTTCTATACTGCCCATCGGCATCAAAAATAAAGCAGATATCATACTCAGAGTTAGTAAAATATTTATAACCTTCCCTTATTGCAACCCCCTTTCCCTTATTCTCTTCAAAGGTAATTACTTCAACACCACATTCCTTTGCATACTTCGTTGTGTTATCAGAGCTCCCATCATCAACAACTAAAATCCCATCAACAATATCTTTAATATTTTCAAGTACTATCTTAATAGATTTCTCTTCGTTATATGCCGGTATCAATGCTAAAAGTTTCTTGTCCATGGTATCATTCCTTTAAATAAAAAATTAAAAAATATCGGAGCTCACATAATTCATTTTAAATCTGAGCTCAGTGAAATTATATTTAAATTCATTTATTTCCAATCCTTTCCAAATCCTTTTCAACCATCATCTTAACCAATTCTTCAAATTTAACTTTTGGTTCCCATCCGAGCTCCTTCTTAGCCTTTGAGTAATCACCAATTAATATATCAACTTCCGCAGGTCTGAAAAATTCAGGATTAACTTTTACCAAAACCTTTCCAGTGTTGGCATCTTTACCAACTTCATTGACTCCCTCCCCTTCCCATTCTATGTCGATTCCAACAACCTTAAACGCATTTTCAACAAATTCTCTAACTGTGTGAGTTTCGTTTGTTGCTAAAACAAAGTCATCTGGCTTATCGTGCTGTAATATTTTCCACATACCATAAACGTAATCCCCAGCATAACCCCAGTCCCTTTTAGCACTTAAATTCCCCAACTCAACAAAATCCTGTAATCCATTGTATATTTTAGCAACAGCTATTGTTATTTTTCTTGTTACAAATTCTGGGCCACGCATAGGACTATTATGTATTTTAAACAAATTAGGTCCTGTTGCAAAAGTTTGCGATTCCGTTTGAATATCAAAGAACCATCCATCAGGAGATTCTGTATCGATAATTTTAATTACTTCATTTAAATCTTTCCTAAGGTGTTCTCCTTTGCCTGTTGGATTTGGAGCTCTAAACTGAACATAGTAATATCTTCTACCTTCTCTATACTCACATTTGCATTTCACAGTTTGATTTGAAAAATGTTTAAATACAAATATTAATCCCAAACATAATGTTGCTGAGCTCGTAGTAAATCCTTTATATTTATATTTTTCGTTGCCATTATTCCTTCCATCTGCTAAATAATATCCATCAAAGAACATTTTTTTAGTTTCTACATCTGAATTTAATATAAAAATAGGAACTCTTTTTTCTTTACTGTGTCTTGTATATATATGGTCTTTAAGCCATAATCCAAAATAAGCATCGTTATTGATGTCCAATTGCCATACCTCTTTTTTGCAATTTTCATAACTTCCAGGACCGTATGTATTCAATCTGTATGACCAGCCAAATTTGTTTGTTAATAGTTCAGCCATTTCTATTAATTGTTCTTTATCTGTGCCTGTTAATCTTATCCTACCTCTTTCATCAATATATCCATCCCCAACTAAAAATCCAATGAATTTTGCCAATGAACCATCTAATTTCAAGTTTTTATCACTTTTTGGATATTTAACACAATATACTTTATCCCCAATATTAATATATTGTGTTTTTACTTCGTCATTATCCTCAGTAAAACAGACATGGTCATATGTAGCTTCATAACATGACTCTCTTGTTTGAATTAATTTTAAAGGTTTTTTACTATCTTGATAACAAGTTCCGTTCAGTAATTTTGTCCATTCATCTCCATTCCATACATAAGTATTATCTTTGTATTTGTTTAACATGCCCTCATATCTATGTTTTTCAGTTCTGAACAAATCTTCAATTGGTAATATATCAATCATGCCATCGTTTAATTTTAATATTAAAGGTGAGTTTTTTGGTATAGATTCATGATTGAACAGGATACCATTGCTCATAAATAGGTCATAACTTTCTCTGTAATTTTTAATTGTCCAAAATCCTGCTAATTTAGAAACTCCATAAGGGCTCCTTGGATAAAATGGAGTGGTTTCTTTCTGTGGAATTTCCTGAACCTTTCCATACAATTCAGATGTTGCAGCAAAATAAAGTTTTGAAGATGGTGTATATTCCTTTATAGCATTAGCCACATTTAAAGTTCCACCAATATTAACATCGTAGGTAAATCTTGGATTTTTAAAAGAGAATCCAACAAAACTTTGAGCAGCTAAATGATAAACTTCGTCAGGCTGCACTGCTTTAACAACATCATCCATGAATAAATTATCTGTAATATCCCCCCAGTGGATATTTATCTGTTCTTTTTCTTCCTTTGATAGATGTTCCAAGTTTCCCAGGGAATTTTGACTATTTCTTCTAACAATTCCATGAATTTCATATCCTTTTTCCAAAAGTAGTTTTGTTAAATAGTATCCGTCCTGTCCTGTTATTCCAGTTATAAGTGCTTTTTTCATTATGTACCACCTCTATTTTAAATATACCTATTCTCCTTCAACCATTCAACATAATCCTTAACAGCATCTTCAAAATTCCATTTAGGTTCGTAACCCAAATATTTTTTTGCATTTGTTAAATCTGCCTGTGTAAAATCTTGATAAAACTCTTTATAAGGGTTGTCAAAATACTCTGGTTCATAGTCAAAGCCTAAAACTTCATTTAAAACTTCGATAATATGATTAAAAGAAACGGCATTCCCACTACCTGCATTTACAATGCAGCTCTCCTTAGCATCCAATGCCAATAAATTTATTTGAACAATATTTTTAACATAAACCTGATCTCTCTTCTGCTCTCCCCATTTGAATATTCTTGGATTTTTTCCATCAACCATTTGTTTTGCCAACTGCCAAACCATTGAAGCCATTTTTCCCTTATACTGCTCCCTTGGTCCAAAGACATTGAAATATCTCAATCCAACTATATGGGAGTCAGGATAATCTTTCATATATTTTTTAGCTATGCAGTCGCATATCCACTTTGAAAAACCATATATATTATTTGGTCTTCCAGCATATTCCTCCTTCTGCGGAGATTCAGCATCACCATAAGTTGCCGCAGAGGATGCATAGATAAACTTTATATCGTTTTCAACGGCAAAATTTAGAAGTCTTCTGAACCCCTCTGTATTTATTTGCATCATTAACTTCTGGTCATTAACTGTTGTATCTGTTATAGCAGCCTCATGGAAAATAACATCAACATCTTTAAATTTATCCAAATCAACATCCAAAATACTCTTAGAGACAACATCCCCCTCATAACCAAGGAGATTTTTAAAATTTCCGCTTGAAAAATCGTCTAAAACAATTGTATCGTATCTTTTCTGCAACTCCAATGCAATATTGGAACCTATAAATCCTGCACCTCCTGTTATCAGAGCTCTCATAATTTACCTCGCTATAATAATTATGGTTATAATAATTATGTAATTATTTATGTATGTAATAATATATATATATTTTATTATAACATATTTATACATTTATCGTGAATATATATTATTATATATTTTTTATTAATAAATTTTGTTTAAAAGGTTTTAAATTTAAATAAAAAGAAATTTTAATTTATTCCGCGAGAAGTCCCCTTCCGTTATAAATCCTTTGGATTTTAACTTCGTTGTGATTGTAAAATCTCCTCGCTTCGCGAAGATAAGGAATTAAAAAATCCTTCATTTCGCTTACGAAGTAAGCGAGCAAAAAACCGAAGGTTTTTCTAATTGTAGCATTTCCGAACAATAGTGAGGAAAACTTAAAACCGTTAGGTTTTAGGTCTCTGCTTCGCTACGGGAGGATAAATCCTCAAAATCCCTTCGGGATTTATACGGTTTCCTCGCTATCGCTCGGAAATGCGGGCAAACATTTATATGGTAGTATTCATATATGATAATGTTAGTTATAGATGTATCTGCACTATCATCATCTGAGAAGGCTGAGAGTGCTGCTCAGATGTAATACTTTATAACCATTGATTGCTTAAGTTTTCTAAAACTATATTAAGTCAGGGCTGGGAGAGTCCGTTGTGCCTGTTTGGCGAATCGAAGATTCGCTAAATCTCAAAATGGACGAAGTCCATTTTAAGACGGAGGGATTATTCCCTATGAGTCAGGAAGCCCCTCCTGTAATGGAAGGGTAATTCACAAGTTTATGGTTATTAATAATTATAATTTATTTAAATACTTTGAAGCACTGGCAAGTGCAACTGTACCTTCACCAACGGCTTTGGATACCTGTAAAACTCCCCCTACAATATCTCCACAGGCAAATATACCATCAATGTTTGTTTTGCATGATTTATCCACTACCACAAATCCACTTTTATTTAATTCTATACCGCTACCTTCTAAGAATTCAGAGTTTGGTATATGTCCCATGCTTATAAAAATACCATCTGCTTTTATTTCCTTTTCTTCTCCGTCGATTGATACCAAAACACCCTCTGCTTTATCACTACCCAATATTTTTAAAGGTTTTGCATTGGTAATTACTTCTATATTTTCAGCATCATTCAATCTTTCCATCATAATACTTTCAGCAGCCCTGAGCTCCTTTTTATCTGTGATAACTGTTACCTTTTTTACAATATCCTTTAAATTTAATGCGGACATAACCGCAGGAGTTCCCCTTCCAACAACTATTACCTCTTTGTTCAAGTAAAAGAATGCATCACAGGTTGTGCAGTAGGAAACCCCTCTTCCAACGAAATCATCTTCATTTAACCCCAATTTTTTATCCTTTGTTCCTGTTGCTATTATTATGGCTTTTGCAGTATATGTGTTATTTTCCCCAATTACTTTAAAAGGTCTATCTGATGTGTCGATTTTTTTAATTGTATCATGGGCAATATTTAAATTAAATTTCTTTGCATGTTCTACGAACTTTTGAGCCAATTCAAAACCTCTTATATTGTCAAATCCAGGATAGTTTTCCACAATACCTGCTTCTGCTATTTTCCCTCCTTCATTCTCTTTCTCTATACAAAGAGTGTTTAATTTTGCCCTCATTGCATATATTCCAGCTGTTAATCCCGCAGGACCTCCACCAATTATTATTAAGTCATATACTTCATCCATAATATCACCTGTTTTTATTTCAATATATATTTATTGATGTTATCTTTTAAATATTCCATACATTTTTTACAGTCTCCATTTATATGATTTTCAAATTCCTCAATGTTGTTTATTTCATCATCATTACACAGGAAGGCATGTAAATTATAAGACGCACATCCGTATGGAGATTTACCTTCATTTAATCTAAACTTTTTTAATCTCTTCCTCAATAGGATTATTTAAGTAGAATACCTCATAATCATAGCCTTCATTCATTACTGGCTTATTTGTGAGAGTAGGCGGGCTTCTTGTAACTACTGCGGAGCTCCCTGAAATCATGCTGGCATACTTCATTCCCTCAATACTTGAAGCCGGTTCAATTATTGTTGTTTTGTCCTTATTGATGGCTTCTGGAAGGAACGAAACTTTTATTCTTAACCATGTGCTTTCCTCGGCATTGGTTTCTATAATCTCCCTACCTTTTTTAGACATGTTTGAGTTGTTTAAGTAAAACTGATAGTGTTCATTGCAGAGCTCTCTCAATCTACTGTCAAATGATGATTTATGTGTTGGGAAGTATTTCAATTTTCCAGATTTATTTTTATTATTATTTTTTAATTTTTTATCGTAGTATTTTTTAAAATTTTCCCCAGCTTTTTTTGTTAGTTTAAGAGCTTCTTCAAATGAGATTTCTGTTTTATACTCTATAAGTTTTGCATATTCGTATGTTTCTATAATTATGCTTGTGGTGTATTCCTCTTTTGTCTCCACAGCTATGGAAACATAATCCTCAAATGTAGGGTGCCTCATGAGCATTTTTTGAACTTCCTCGATAGTGGTATCCTTATTTAAACTTCTTATCTCCTTTGGAGTTAATAGACATGGTCCCGTTGTAATGTCGTTGTATATTTCATCTCCCATCATACCGATAAATCTATAACTTTGCAAATTTGTGAATTCGTGCTGATTTACAGACTTTAAATGATTTTTCTCTATAATCCTATTCCAATATTGTGGATAATTATGTCTCCAATAAAGATTTGTAAATTTTTGACAGATTACCAATCTACCACCCATGTAATTTTATGAATAATTTATTAATTATATATAATGTTTATTATTATGGCATAATATTGAACTATTATGATTTATAATATTGCAGGTAGTATATATGGTTTTTGTAATAAATATATAAATATAAGAATATAGTAATATGATTAAAATAAAAATAAAAAAGATGATAATAATAAAAATTAAACTAAAAATAAAAAACTTAATTATTTTTTAACAAGTTTCTTTGCAATATCCATTATATTTTCAGATATTATATATTTTGTATTTTCCTTTAACACTGTGTTAGTTACATCAAGTGCTTTATAGAGCTGTGCTTCATCCTTAAAATACTGCTGTGCTGCTTCTGCAACAATTTTTATTGCCTTTGCCTGTCCCTCAGCTTCAATCCTTAAACTCTCAGCTGTACCTTCTGCCTTTAATATCTTGCTTTGTTTCTCCCCTTCTGCCTCCAATATCGCTGCTCTCTTTAATCTCTCAGCCTTCATCTGTTGAGTCATGGCATTCTTTATATCTTGTGGTGGCTCTATCTCCCTGAGCTCTACCTTTTCAACTCTTACACCCCATTCATCAGTATCCTTATCAAGTGTTTCCAATAGTTTTGAGTTTATAAATTCTCTCTTGTTTAAAACTTCATCCAGTTCCATGCTACCTATTATTGCCCTCAATGTTGTTTGGGCAAGATTTACTATGGCATATTCATAGTTTTGAACCTCCAACAGAGCTCTCTTCACATCTATAACTCTATAATAAACTACTGCATCTATTGAAACTGCGGCGTTATCTCGTGTAATCATTTCCTGTGGCGGAATATCTATAACTTTTGTTCTTATATCTATTTTCATAGGCTCCTCTATAATTGGTATCAATATATTTACACCTGGCTTTAACAATCGAGAAACCTTTCCTAACCTAAATATCAAACCCAATTCGTATTGATTCACAATAGTTATGGATTTTATTATTATATATAATACTATTACACCTATTATTAACCATAACCAATTCATAATTCCCCTCCATTTTTAATTTATTTTTTAATATTATTATCCATTACTTTATTATTTATTTTTTCAACAACCAATGTTACTCCTTCTACACTTATTATTTTAGCAAGGTCCCCTTTTTTTAACGGTTCTTTTGATTTAATATGCCATTTTTCATTGTCTATGGTTATTAAACCATAACCCTGTTCATCCAAATCCTCAGGTATGGTTATCTCCCTTCCTACGAATTTTTCAGCCCCTATTTTTATATCGCTACCAACGTTATAAACTAGACGATACATAATATATACTGTAATCAATCCAGATAATATTGCCACAGGCAATGCAAGTGAAGGAAAAAATATTAAGAATATACCATATATTAACAATGCAATGCCTATTGCTGAAAAATAAAGTCCAGGTGTAATCACCTCAAATAGAATTACAATCAAACCCAATAGTATAAACAAATAACCCAAACTCAACATAATATAAACCCATTTTTAAATTTTTTACTATTTTATAATTATTTTAATTTATATATTTATTTTTTATATTGAAATGATTAAAAATTTTTATTTATTGCAAGTATTTTTATTTTTGAAGGATAATTTGATATATATTTTGAAATAATCTCGTTCTCTATTCGAGCTTCGAGTTTTGATAAGATTCTTTCCTTATAATGTCTTGAAAATCCATATGGAATTGCCTTTTTAATCTCATCGATACTACCATAGGGTCTATTTTTTTCTAAACTCTTTGCTATATGCTTTGGAATATACCTTTTTAATTCATATTCATTTGCAGTTTCCAATATTCTATCCTCAAACCTTTTTAAAATAATATCGTTTAGTTTTCCCTTATCGTGATACCTCTTTAATATATCCAAGGTAGTTTCTGGAAGCATATTTTTTATTTCATCAAACTTTCCGCTAAATATGCTTTCTCTAATTTTCGTTCCACTTATATTACCCATTCTTTCTACAAAAACAAATTTTGGTTTAAAGTTGATGTTGTAGTTTTTATTAATTTTATATATGGTTTTTGACATAGAAGCTATAATATAATTATCTATTTCAAGCTTTTTACATATAAACTTACCCGTCTCAATACATGATATATTATATGGTTTTACACTTATATGACATCCATGATTTATGCAGTTTATTATATCTTCCATAGGTTCCTCCTTGATATATCCCCTCGGTATAATCTCGGCGCCAAGATTGTAAAACATCTTTATAATGCATTGCATATACTGACCAGAACCCATTATTCCCATGGGAGGACCTTCAATAACCATATCTGCACCAGCTTTTATGGCCATTTCAGAACGAATATATCTATCAAAAAGGTAAGGGATGCCTCTTCCACTCCTTTCAAGTGGTGCTGGAAGTATGGCTATAAAGATACCGTATTTTTTACCTTCATTTAAACAATGGTTATGCCCTCTATGCAATGGATTATACTCTGTGAAATCTGCAACAATGCTGCATGGCTTTTCTTCTAACTCTTTTTTATATTTAATTTTATCAATAATTTTTTTAAATTTACCTATACCTATATTATCTTTTTCTTTTGAACATTTTATTACTTCATCCCTATCTTTTAAAAAATTATTTAAATATAGTTCCATAATCACACCATATATAAAAAATAATCCTTATATTTTTAAATTCTTTATATTGATAAATATTATGGTAGTGCAAAAATAACCGCTAAACCAAAAACTTTATATATTATAAATTCATTGGTTATTTTGATGAAATATTATAAATCTTAAAAAATTAAAAAATTAAAAAATTGAAAATAATTTGGGCCCATGGTCTAGTTGGCTATGACATCGCCCTTACAAGGCGAGGGTCGCCGGTTCGAATCCGGCTGGGCCCACTATTTTTATATAGTTTAAACTACGAAGCGTAGCTAAGATATACTAATTTTTATATCCATATATATTTATTAATTAAAATATATAATTAGTATAATTAAATGTTTTTTTAATTTATTTTGGAAAAGATATATCTATAGTATTATAATTAAATATTTTAAAATAAACCAGTAAGTGATACAAAATCATATATTGTATGTATTAACGCTGTTGTTGAAGTATTTGTTTTTTGCCTTATAATTCCAAGCATATAACTAATTAAAAATATATCCAATAATGCCACAATTGAAAAGTATTGAAAATGCAAAATAGTAAATAACAAACTTGTATAAATATTCCCAAATCTTGGTTGCAATGCTCCTCTAAATAGGAGCTCCTCACTTAAACCCACAATAAAAGATAAAAATATTATATTTGTAAGAGATGGTGCCATCTGATTTATAGATTGAACAACCCTTTCTACATTGGAGGATTCCACTGCCATCTTTGTATTTATATCAATTCCAATATTTGGAGCTATTAAATATACTAATTTACTTATGTAAAGAGGAACATTCCATATGATATAGTCGATTAAATAAACTGCTACAAACCCAAGAATCACATATTTTATGTTTGGAATATATATGCCCAATCTATTTAGACATTTGTATATTCCCCTTCTAGTTCCAAATCCAACACCTATAAATGAGTATAAGAACATCAATACATGAAAACTTAGCTGGTCCATTAATTGAAAAAAACCATATAATAATATCATAAGGTGATTTCCTGCTGTGGTTACATAACCTATTGGGTTTAGTAAAACATATAATGATAATGGAAAAAAGATTCTGTGGGTTATCCTATTCCATTGTAAGTTCATATTTAGTTTTTTTACAAAAAGGTTGAAAATATTTTTATTTACTAATAAAATTATGGATAAACTTATTATTAATATTACAACAAATTTATATATGTAATAAATATTTAAATAAAATAATGATGCAAACATACATATGTTAAATAATATCGTTAATTTTATAGATATATCTTCGAATTTTTCATTTGATAGTGCTTCTACTAAATTAGCCAAATAACTTATAACTGCAAAAAAAGAGAATATAATATTTATCAAACTTGACATATTATGAAGATATAGGGCACATATTATTAAAAATGATGATAATATTATATCTGTCATATTTTCTCATTTTAATTTTTATTTTCTGTCTTAAAATGAACTCTCCCATCGCAAATCAAAGATTTTCGAGCTAAAATCCGAAGGATTTTTCAAGCCCTAATTAATGTAGTTTTAGAGAACTCGAAAAGAAATAGTTATATGTAATCTACCATCTAAATAGCAGATTTCATCTTCTCAGATGATAATAGGGGATACCAATTATATAATTATTATATAGGATATGCTACTATATAAACATTTGCGCATTTCCGAGCGAAACGAGGAAACCGTATAAATCCCGAAGGGATTTTGATAACTAATATTCTTCTTAGAAGGATTTCTTGGGAAATAAATTAATTTAAAAATGGTGATATATTGGAAATAAAAAGAAGATATTGCCTAAAAAAGAAGGAACTAAAAAAAATAAAAGAAGAATTGAATAATATATTTGGGGTTGAAATATTTCCAAAAAAGTCCAATGGTGAGCTCGCCATAACTAGTGAATATGATATAATTTTGATAAATAACGAATCTGTGGCATTTAAAATAAACGATAAGATATATCCTACCTTAAAAGTTTTAATGAATCATAATCTAAATAAAGGTAAAGTAGTAGTTGATATGGGTGCTGTGAAATTTATAGCAAATGGTGCAGATGTGATGGCTCCTGGCATAGTAGATGCAGATGATAACATTGATGAGGGAGATATTGTTTTTGTGGTGGATGAGACATACAATAAACCCCTATGTGTTGGCGAGGCATTAATAGATGGAAAAACAATGAAAGAATCAAATAAAGGTAGGGCAATTAAAACTATCCATTATGTTGGAGATGATATTTGGAAATTATGCTAAATAAAAAATATTTTATATTAAACTTTTATTAAAATATAAATTGGAATAACCATGAGGACAATAAAGAATATATTGATAAAAATCCATCCAAAAGTTTATGAACCCGCTGAGGATAGTGAGCTTCTATTGGATAATTTAGTGAATGTGAAAAATAAGATAGTTTTAGATGTGGGAACCGGAACTGGTATTCAAGCAATAAATGCTATAAAAAGAGGAGCTAAAAAAGTAGTTGGAATAGATATAAACCCCTATGCAATAAAAACTGCAAAAGAAAATGCATTATTAAATAAACTAAAATTAAATGAAGATATTTTCTTTTTTGAAAGTGATTTATTTAAAAATATGGGTGAGATAAAGAATAAACTCAATATCAATAGATTCGATGTAATTCTATTCAATGCCCCATATTTACCAACATCAAAAGAGGAAAAACTTGAAAAATATTTAAACTACGCATTTGATGGAGGTATTGATGGAAGAAAAGTTCTTGATAGATTTATCGATGAAGTTGGAGATTATTTAAAAGAAAATGGAATAATTCAAATAGTACAATCATCATTAACTGGGGAAGAAAAAACGCTAAAATTATTAAAAAAACATGGATTTAGGGCTAAAAAAACTGCATCAATGAAGTTCCCATACGAAGAGGTGCAGATAATTTTGGCAAAACATATATAAGTAAAATATTATAAAGGGGAAATAATTATGACAAACAAAGGTATTAAAGCACAGGATATTATAGAATTTATAGAAAAATTTGCACCACAAGAGTTAGCAATTGAGGGGGATAACATAGGCCTTCAAGTTGGGGATGAAATTAGTTTAAAAAATATTGAAAAAATTGCTATGGCATTGGACCCCTCTCTGAATGTAGTAAAAAAGGCAAAAGAAGAAAAAATTGATTTTTTATTTACACACCATCCTATTTTGAAAGACCCTACAAGAACATTTACAGGTTTAATATATAAGAAATTAAAGATACTAATGGAAAATAATATAATATTGTATTCTGCCCATACAAATTTAGATATATGTAAAAATGGATTAAATGACGCCCTTGTTGATTTATACAAATTAAAAGATGTTAAATATTTATACGAAAATGGATTAGGTAGAATAGGAACATATGATGGAACTTTTGAGGAACTATTGAATATTACAAAAGAGCATATTACAAAAAACCCCACTATTGTAAATTCCAATGCTGTAAAAGATAAAGAAATTCTAAAAGTAGCTATCCTATCTGGTTATGGATTATCCCAAAAATCTATAACATATGTTTCAGAGCTCGCAGATGTATATATATCTGGGGATTTAACCCATCACTCAAAGATTCTTGCAGAGGACCTTGGGTTATGTTTAATAGATGGGGGACATTATGGAACTGAGGTTTATGGATTGAAATTATTTAAAAAATATATGGAAGATGCATTAAATATTAAGATAATTTCATTAGATTTTTAATTTTTTAATTTGCATGAAAATGTTAAATATTAGAAGCAAATAAAAATGATGTATGTTTATGGAACGACGCCATATATTAAAATATTTTAATCCCTGTGATAAAAATATGATACCTGAAACATTAAATTTCAAAGGTTATGGAAAAAATTTAGATTTTTGGACATTCTTAGAGCATGCTTATGAAAAGGATTTAAAATTAGATTTAGGTCATTTTATAATATTATGTATATTGTTGTATATCAATGAGACATACTCCAAACTCATAGAAGAATTTGGAAAAAAAAAGGCTAGAAGGATATTGGAGAATGAGAAAATATTCTCAAAAAATTCTGATTATATATCCGGAGAGTATTTAAAAAAATATATCAAAAGGAATAGTCGTGGGGCAGTTCATTCAAGAATTAGAGACCTAAAAAAATTGGGTTTTGAAATACACACTAAACCAGGATTTTTAGGAGGTTATAAATTATTAAAAACTCCTGAATGGTTTAAATAATTTTATAATAAAAAATTAATATTTTTAATTAAATTTTTATATATCTTATCAGTCGAAAATCTTTTTGATATATGGCTCAAAAGGAACAATTTCATCTCTTTTCCTTGGACTTATCGTGGCGATTTTTAATCTCCTCTTTTCAGGAGATAACCCTATGGTCAATGTTCCAGGTGTTAAAGTAATACTGCACGCTAAAAGCACCTGACCTATCAAGTTGTTTATATTAGTTTCTATTTCAACAACTTGTGGGTTTATACATCCATTTACACTTCGCCTTACAACATCGAGCCATGCCTCACTTAAAGCCTTCAATAAAACAAATATATACCCTACAACACCAAAAACCTTCATATAAACACCCGTATAATATAAATTTAATTTTATAATTATTAATAATTATAAATATCTATATATAGTTTGTGATTTATAAGTGCTATAAAAATATAAAAAGGATATATAAGATAAATGAAAAATATTTAAAAAATATTTTAAGGTGAAAGAATGAATGAAGAAATACAAAAGCAATTTTATGAATTGGAATTATATAACCAACAGGTTAAAAAACTCCAAGATGAACTCGGAAAAATAGAGATTATGAAAATGGAATTAATGAAATCAATAGAATCTATGAATGGATTGAAAGAATCAAAGGAAATTTTAGTGCCATTGGGTGGCGGAGCATTTGTAAAGGCAGAAGTTATTGACAGCGAAAATATTATAGTAGGAACTGGTGGAGATGTTTTTCTTGAAAAAAACATAGCCGATGTTATAGAAGACTTCAAAAAATCCTCTGAAGAACTAACTAATGCGGAAACTATGCTTAAAGAACAAATAGATAAAACTATTAAATTTATAAATAAAATGCAGCAAGATTTGGAGAAAAAAGTTAGATTAATGGAAAGCCAGCAGCAACCTCCTGCATCAACTTCTCAATAATAAACTATATATACGATGGGGTTTAACTATATATGTTTTTAGTTAAATTTAGTTGAATTAAAATTAGACGAAAACTTTCGGTTTTCGTTGTCCACTTACTTCGTAAGTGAGGGTATGACTTTTTTAATTTTTTAAAAGTTTTTTTAATTTTTTTAATTTAACTAAAAATGTGTGCTTCCACATATTTGGTGTGAATCGTCCAAAAGGGAAATAATTTTGGATGTATATTACAAGGAACATTATATGTCATAATTATTTACAAATGCCATATATAGTAAATGCTGTGGGAGCTCATATTTATAATAAAAACTGGGGGAGATTCCAAACTTGCTTCTAAATATTTAACCATAATATTTGGGAGTAATTATGAAATTCGAAGATTTTGTTTTTGGACGCCCCCCTGCGATAAAATTAAAATAGGTTGATTATATGACTATAACGGAATTTAAGGAGTTAGGATTATCTGAAAATATAATAAATGCATTAGAAAAAAAAGGATTCACAAACCCAACACCAATCCAAAAGAAAGCAATACCTATCTTATTAGAAGGAAACTTGGATATCATAGGTCAGGCTCAAACTGGAACTGGAAAAACTGCGGCTTTTGGAATCCCTATGATTGAAACACTTAATGAAGGTTCAAAAAATGTACAAGCTCTTGTGCTCACCCCAACAAGAGAACTTGCCATACAGGTCTCAGATGAGATAAACTCATTGAAAGGAAATAAAAATTTAAATATTATTCCAGTTTATGGCGGGCAGCCTATAAACGAGCAGATAAGAAAGTTGAAGAAAGGAGTAGATATTGTTGTAGGAACTCCAGGGAGAATTTTAGACCATTTAAATAGAGGAACTTTAAATTTACACAATGTTTCTTATATTGTTTTAGATGAAGCTGACGAAATGCTGGATATGGGATTTATAGATGATGTCGAAGAAATTTTAAAATATACAAATCCCGACAAAAAAATGCTTCTGTTCTCAGCTACATTGCCTAGGAAAATCATGGGATTGGCTAAAAAACACATGAGAAAATATGAGGTAATAAGTGTTAAAAAAGAACAATTAATTACAAACATGGTGGAACAATTTTACTATGAGGTTAGGAGTTCCGATAAGTTCGAGGCATTGTGTAGAACAATAGATATGAACAATGACTTTTACGGATTGGTATTTTGTAAAACTAGGGCAGATGTAAATGATATAACAAATAAACTTGCAAATAGAGGATACAAAGCAGAAGGTATCCATGGAGATATCGTTCAAAATCAGAGGGAAAGAATATTATCTAGATTTAAAAATAGACGGTCAAATATCCTTGTAGCAACAGATGTTGCAGCGAGAGGTATTGATATCAATAACCTCACTCATGTTATAAACTACTCGCTTCCACAGAATCCAGAGTCCTATGTTCATAGAATCGGAAGAACTGGAAGAGCTGGAAAAAGAGGGGTAGCGATTACATTTGTTCAACCCGATGAAATCAGAAAATTAAAATACATAAAAAAGATAGCAAAAACAGACATTGAAAGAAGAGAGCTTCCAACTGTGAAAGATATTATAAGTGCAAAGAAGTCATCAATTATCGACAATATTTCAAATAGTTCTAAGGAATACAGTGAAGAATATCTTGATATAGCCAAAAAATTATTGGAAGAAAATGATGCTGAAAAAGTTGTGGCATCTCTTTTAAAATATATCTTTCAGGATGAACTAAGCGAAAAAAGATATGGTAAAATCAAACAAAATAGGCATGTTAAAGAAGTTAAAGAAGGTCAATCAAGATTATTTGTAGCCCTTGGAAAGAAGGATGGAATGAATCCTAGAGAACTTGTTGAATATATAGAGAATAAATCAGGTGTAAGGGGAAGATATATAGATGATGTTGCAGTATTTGAAAACTTTTCATACATCACAGTTTCTTCAAGAGATGCTAAAAAAATCATAGATACAGTTGGTAGAATTAGGAGAAATGGAAAATCCATTGTTGAATATGCTAAAAAAAGAAAAAATTATTAATTTATTTTTTTATTTATTTCGAGTGTGTCTAAGATAGGAATTACATACAATACCAAATATTAATAAATATATATACCCAGATAAATTCGAGTAATAGAAGTTAGTTAAGGAAGTATAATTTATCTCTGAATCTGTTTTAAAGCTCCGAAGAAACTATATATTCCTCTT
>NZ_WAKW01000020.1 GCF_015523155.1 Methanothermococcus sp. | reverse complement strand
TAGTAGTATTATCACCACCAATAGTGTTATTACTACCCGTAGTAGTATTATCACCACCAATAGTGTTATTACTACCCGTAGTAGTATTATCACCACCAATAGTGTTATTACTACCCGTAGTAGTATTATCACCACCAATAGTCTTGATAATATTGCTTCCGCTTCCAGATCCTTCATCAATGAATCCTGAAAAAGTCATATTTTTTATATCGCCCATATAATTACTTTTAAAATTAACATTTTTTGTGAGCTCTAAACTTACAACAGTCCCTCCAAGAAATACTGCAAAAATTAATAATATTAATTCAAGAGATAACTGTCCTTTTTTGTGAAATATATTTGCCATAAATACCACCACCTATAAAAAGTATAATCATTATAGATTATGTGTTAGATAATATATATATATCTTGTCATAACGATGAAATATACTTATAGCAGGTGATATATTTGGGAGATAACTTAGATGAAAAACTTGTTGAGATTCTAAGCATACTTTCAGAATATGATGAACCAGTTGGTGCTAAAACCATAGCAAACGAACTTAAAAGGCGAGGTTATGAGATAGGAGAGCGAGCAGTTAGGTACCATCTTCAACTACTGGATGAAAAAAACCTCACTGAAAAATTTGGATATTCTGGAAGAACCATTACTGAAAAAGGATTGGAGGAACTTAGGAAAGCAAACATATCATATAGAATTGGCTCTGTATTTTCTCAAATAATGGAGAAACTTTATCTATCAAATTTTCCAACTAAGGTGATTATAAATAAAACTGTCTTTGAAGGAGATTACGAAATAATAAGGGATTTGGTATTAAAAGTAATAGATAATGGATTTTCCATTGGAGATTACATAAATATTAAAAAAGACAGTGAAAATCCAAACCTAATAAATATAGAAACATTATGTTCCATCACATTTGACAATTTTTTGTTAAAAAATGGCATACTTTCAATGCCAAAATACGGAGGTATTGTTAAATTTGAAGATTACGAACCAGTTTATTTTGAAGGAGTAATAGATTTTAGAAAATCATCCATAGACCCCTTAGAAGCATTCATTACCAGGGGAAAAACTGACGTATTGGGCATAATTGAAAATGGAGAAGGATATTTACCTGCCAATTTTAGAATAATTCCGAGCTCCATAATGGAAAAATTTGAGAACCTTTTAAAAAGAGATTTATTAAACGGTGTTTTAAGTTATGGTGAAGACAATGTATTGGGACTCAGTTTAAACGAAGGAGAGATTGGTGTTGCCCTTGTTGGTGGTTTATCCCCAATATGTCCCGCTGTTGAAGAAGGTTATCCTGTAAGAATTAATGCAGCCACAACCTTAAAGGATTTGTCCCTTATGGAAAAAAGAAATAAAAAATACCTGTATCCAATAAATAAGAAAGGGAAAGTTAAAATAATGCCTGTTTTATCAAAGATGTTATCCATGCTACATAATGTAAATTATGACATGGAAAGTGAAAGAGGAAATGTGCTTGTAAATACTGGCTATGTTGATAAAAAATATGAAGATGAAGTTTTAGAGGCATTAAAAGAATGCTATGAAGCTAAAACAATAATATCCGATAGAATTGGAATGGAAAGAACAGGCAACCAGATAATAATAAACACATTATGTTCATCAACAATAGACGGTATTTTCGTAAAATACGGTGTTCCAATTATACCATATTATGGTGGTGTGTTAGAGCTCGGCAAAAATAGATTCATTGATATAATTTCCTATGAAGGAACATCATTGGACCCTCATGAAGTATTTTTTAACAGAGTCGATGGTGAAAAAACAATTTTGTCAGGAGTAAGGAAAGTTCCAATGGCAGCAAGAGAAAGTTTAATTAACATCGCTGAAAAACTTAATTGGACTGGGATACTTGAAGTAGGAAAACCAAACAATGATATTTGTGGAATAAAAGTCGAAAAAGGCATGTTTGGATTTGTAAGTATTGGTGGGATAAACCCATTTGTTATAATAAAAAATAAGGGCATTCCTATTGAAATTGAAGCACTTCATGATATGAAAGAATATTCAAAATTAGTTCCATTGAAAGAACTATATTAAATAAATTATTATAATTTTAAAATTAGATTTTTATTAATTTTATTTTTTATTTTATTAATATTTCATTTCTTTAATGATTTCTATAAATCTATTTAATACCTTTTCTCTCAATCCTTCAACAAACTTTAAACTTCCGGCACACTCGTGACCTCCACCATCTAAGGAAGCCTCTGGAATCTCTTTTATAAGCTGTTCTATTATAATATTTAGATTGAAGTTAAATCTTTCGCTAACTGCATCAGTTGCCCTAACAACGCCAAAATCCGGACCATATGCTATTGTTATTATTGGTGTTTCTTCCCCGTATTTTTGAACTATGGAATCATGGGCAAAGCCACATGTTTTTCCAGGTGCAGGGAATGTGAATTTATGGGCATATTTTTCTACATCCAGTGTATTTAATATTATTCCATTATCAAGCTCTTCGGTTTTTATGGCAGGTATTACCGCTTTCATCTGCCTATCTACCATTTGCATTGCTCTATTGTATAATATATCAATTAATTTTTCATGTCTATTTAGTTCTTTCTTATTTATTCCAAGTATATCTTCTACAATACCTCTACCGTTCATGAATCTTAAATAAAATGCTTCGAAATCCATACATAATCCAATTTTATCTAAATCATCTCTTGTATATTCTTTTCCGCTACCATATTTTTTACTGCATTCTGTTAAATCTTCCAATGCTATTTTTACATACTCATCTACTTCTTTTCCTTTTGCATGGTCTCCAACCACAGCTATACCCGGAAGATGCTTTATTTCATCGGTAATATCTTTATTTATCATTCTTGCAACTTCTGTTGCTAAAACCCCTGCGGTTAAATTACTATCTCCACCAACAAGGTATGGATTCACATGAGCTCTTACATATTCATCCACTTCTACCTTACCATCTACAACTTCCCCTGGATAGTGATGATCTACCACAACAACATCTATATCGTATGCCTCAGCTTGGGATATTGCAGGTATATCCTCGTTGGTACTTCCGTTATCTGCCAATACCACCAAGGGCATCTTTTGACCAAACCTTAACTTATCCTCTAATGAGAATGCCAAGTCTTTTGTGATATCTTCCAATTCATAAAATGGTGCCTTAGATGGACTTCTCCTGAAATAGTGCCATTGTGCATCGGCATCTATTGAAAATTCACTTAATATTGGTAGTATTGCCTTTTCAAGTGCTATACCTGCACAGTATCCGTCGGTATCTGCATGATGTCGTATAATCACAGGTTTTCCATCTAATATTGCTCTTCTTATTCTTTTTGCCACATCAGCCATTTTAGGTCTTAATTTTTCAAGGATTGGGCTATCTACAAGGAATTCTATGTCGCTGTATGGTTCTGATTTTCTATCCAATTCCCTTTCTATTTTGTCCTTTACAATATCGGCTTTTTCTCCTTCCAGTTTTACTAATTTTATTCTTTCAATTTGAAGCTTTCCATCCCTTATGGAAACAGTTCCTACTACATCTACAATATCCCCCACCATTATTTCAGGATGGGTTCTTAGACCTGCAACTTCAAATGCTGCTATCCATGCTGTATTAGTTCCATCGGTGATAGTGAATATTGTTGGACCTGGCGTTTGAGTAATTTGGATAACTTCACCTTGAATATGGACTACCTCATCCCTCATTTCAAGTATGCCTTTATCGGTGATTTCTTTTATTGTTGTTAATGGAATACTCTTTTCAAGTTTTTCAATTTTATAGTTTGCAATTGGAATATATCTAAAATCCACTTCTCTCTTTTGAGGTTTTAACTCAGATACCTGCACAACAACTTCATCCCCTATCTTAAAATCCCTTAATCTTTTTCCGACCATTTCACGGGCTCTCAACAAACCTCTTGTCTGGTCGTTTAATGAAATGAAAACCCCATATTTTTCAGTTCTTGATACTTTTCCCTTGTAGAATTTACCCTCTTCTAAATCGTTCATTCCACATAGGTTATCCAACACATAAACGGTTTTCAAGTTTTTCTTTCTTTCCTCTTCTTCCTTTCTACATTTAGCACATAATGTTTTATCCTTATCCTGTGGATATTTACCTATATATTTCCCACATTTATCGCACCTTACAATTTTTCCACTTCCTCCACAGTAATCACAGGTATCATATATTGGAATCTTGCCTGAGCCTTTGCAGTTCGGACATGGCACCTCTGCAACATCCAAATCGTATTTAGATTTTTTAGAGGCTCCTTTAAAGTGGGATTTTGTGTTGAATTCTTCAATATATCCAGTTCCTCCACATTCAGGACATGGCTTATATCCTACAATTTTTTTCCCTGTTCCTTTGCAAATTGGACATTTATCTATCATATTACACCACTTTAAATTTTAAAATTGAAAATATTATAAAAATATAATTTTTTATTTTTATAAAAAGTTAATGAATAAATTAACTATAAAATATTATTTTTATAAAACAAGTTATAGTAACTTTTGTATTGATATTTTTACCTTATAAACCTCTTTATTAGGGGTTTTTATTTCCCATTCCTGTTCATAATCTGGTTTTATTTCATCAACAAACATTCCCCTTACTTCTTTTTCAATGGATTTCAATGTATCTTCGTTGAATTCTATGCCATCCATTTTTACCTTTATTTTCTCTTCAATATCTAAATCCATGTCCTTTCTCATTGACTGGATTCTCCTAATTACCTCCCTCATAAGCCCTTCTTTTATAATGTCATCAGTTAGTTCAATATCCATATATACATTTCCTTTTGAAAACTCCATACCAACAATGTTTTCTGGAATTTCTATTTTAAACTCAACATATTCAGGCTTTATCTCATATCCATCAATTTCAATTTTTCCTTCTTCTTTTAATTTTTCACTGAGCTCATTTGGATTCATGGAGTTAATGATTTTTACAACATTTGGAACCTCACTTTTGAATACCTTTCCGAGCTCTCTATAATTTGGTTTAACAGTCATGTTTCCTTTGAACTCTTCAACATCTATTTCCTTAATATTGCCCTGCTCTTTTATGATGTATCCGTATTTCTCCACTACATTTTCAATGCTCTTTGGAAGTATTATTTTTGATATTGGATACCTTAGTGTGTGTTTTACCTTATCCCTTCCTCTCAATATGGCATCTACAATTTCCCTTACAACTTCGATATCCCCTTCAAGTGTTTTATCTATATACTCTTCATCAACAGTTATTTTGTTCATGAATATACTTTCTGGCATGTCCTCTGTTTTCATGTTTTGATATATCTTTTCGCTTATGTGCGGTGCAACTGGCGATAGGATTGTAATTAATTTCATTAGAACATAGTATAATGTTTGGTATGCTGAAAGCTTGTCAGGGTCGTCTTTCTCCATCCACGTTCTACTTCTTATGAGCTTAATATACCACCTACTTAAATCATTTAATATGAACTCCTTTAATTTCCATGTGTATGAGTGGAGATGGGGAATTTCCAAATCCTCAATTATTTCCTTTGTTAAGCTGTTTATTTTGCTTATTATCCATTTATCTTCGTCTTTTAAATAATTCATATATTCATCATTTGGGACAAAGTTATCGAGCACCATATAATTGACTGCAAAGGTATAGGAATTCCAAAGGGTATTAAACAAACTTTTTATTTCACCGAGCTCCTTGTATGAGAATCTTATGTCTTCCCATGCTTTGTTTGCACTGAGTAGGTAATACCTCAATAAATCTGCACCATATTCTTCAACTACATCGTCGGGATTTACAACATTTCCTAAACTTTTACTCATTTTGTTTCCGTTTTCATCAAGTGCAAATCCATGCATCATACATTTTTTGTATGGTATGTCGTTAAACACAATTGCACTTAATGCATGCTGAGAGTAGAACCATTTTGTAACTTGGTCATTTCCTTCAACGATGAAATCAGCTTTTTTAAGTTCTTTGGCATTTATTGATGCATAAGGAGCCAATCCTGAGTCATACCATACATCGAGAACATCAGGCACTCTCTTCATTTTTCCTCCACAGCTACATTTTAAAATAACTTTATCCACCGTAGGTTTGTGGAGGTCATCCAGTGGAATATCATTTACCATCTTTTCCTTTAATTCTTCAGCACTTCCTATTACTTCGTATTTTCCACATTCTTCACATACCCATATTGGAAGTGGTATTCCCCAGTATCTCTGCCTGCTTATATTCCAATCTCCAACAAATTTAACTCCATTTATATATCTTGTTTCTACCCAGTTTGGCACCCAATCAACAGTTTTGGCATGCTCGATTATGTCATCCTTTATCTTTGATATGTTTAAGAACCACTGCTCCGTAGCTCTAAATAAAAGTGGTGTTTTACATCTCCAACAATGTGGATATGTGTGCTTTATCTTTCCAGCTGAAACTAAGAGATTTTTATTTTTTAATGTCTCTATTACATCCTCATCAGCATCTTTTACAAAGGTTCCTTTCCATTTTCCTTCTATGTATCTTCCTTCATCATCTATTGGGGAGTATATTGGAACGTTATATTTTTTACCAACTTCAAAATCCTCCTCACCAAACCCTGGTGCAGTATGAACTAAACCTGTTCCACCGTCTAAACTAACATGCTTACCCAATACCACAGTGTGGGCATTTTCTATTTCTGCAAATTCCTTCTGTCTTTCGTTTTCTTCCAACAATGGATGGATGTATTTTGTCCCTTCTAAATCCTTTCCTTTTACGGTTTTTGTTATGTTGTAGGATTTTATATTATTATTTTTACCTGCTTTTTTCATCACCTCTTCAACTAATGCCTCGGCTATTATCCATGTTTCCCTTACTTCTTCCCCGTCTCTTTCCAAAACAACTTCAACATATGCATAATCGAAATCTGGATGAACTGAAACAAGAAGGTTTGCCATTAAAGTCCATGGTGTTGTTGTCCAAATTACAAGATAGGTATCTTTTTCTTTTTCATTCTCATTTTCTTCTTTATCCATTAGTTTAAATTTAACATAAACTGATGGGTCGAGAACTTCTTTATATTCTCCTCTTACTTCGTGTTCTGCAAGTGAAGTTTCACATCTTGGACACCAATATCCTACCCTTAAATCCTTTGAAAGAAGATTTTTTTCATGTGCCTTTTTTAAACTCCACCATCCTGATTCTATATAGTCGTTTTTTATAGGTAAATATGCGTTTTCCCAGTCAAGCCAAATACCAAGGTTTTTAAACTGATTCTCCATTACTTCCTTATTTCTCAGTGCAAATTCCTTACATTTTTCAATAAATTCTGTTGTTCCAATTTTTGTTTCAATGTCCTTTTTTGATTTTATGTTGAATTCATTTTCAACCTTTACCTCAATAGGAAGACCGTGCATGTCCCATCCTGCCTTATCGAGAACATTGTAATTTTGCATTCTCTTAAATCTCAATACCGTGTCTTTTATTGTTTTATTCCATGCAGTTCCCAAATGTATTGCACCAGAACAGTAGGGAGGACCATCTACAAAATAATATTCTGGATAGTGTTCATTTAGTTTTTTTACCTTTTGGTATATTTTATTATCTTCCCAAAATTTTTTTATTTCTTTATCCATTTCTCTAAAATTAACTGCTCCTTTAACCTCTTTCATGCCTTCACCCTTTATTTTATTTTTTTATTTTTTTCTGTTTTGGTTTTTTATGTTTAATTTAAATTTGCTTTGAGAAGAAGATTTGAAATTCTGTTTTTTTGAATCTTTATTTTTTTCTTTTTTATCATCTTTATTGCTTTCCTTACTTTTGTAATATCCTTTCAATGGAGGCATTTTTGGAAAATCTTCAATAAGGTAAGGGTATGGTTCATATTTTTCACTTATCACCACAATATGTGCAGGGGGGTGGATTTTTCTTATTTTATCTATTGCTCTTGGAGCATTTTCTTCGATTTTAACTAAACATGATTTTTTACATGGTTTTTTAATATCCCCAAGTATGTATTTTAGGAGCTCATCCGCAGCTTCGGGAACCATGATTTTTGGCTTTCCAATTATTGTCAATTTTGCATGTCTGTGGATATCTGCCAGTGCATTTTTAATCTTTTCGTAATTATCGCCCCTGATAAGTAGCAATACCATAGCTTTTTCACCGTGTTTCTTATTTTAATCATGAGGATTTAATAAAAATAAATAAAAAAATAAATAAAATAAATTTAATGTAAATTATGCTTTATCTTTTTTAAATGTTTTTAATACATGTTAATAATGTTGCTTTTTTCAGTTTCGCCAAAACCTTTTCCTATGCCATACCCCAAATCATAAGCCATACTCGATACTATGTTTAAAATTCCAACAGATTTTGATGGTGTGTATTCCACAGTTTTAGGATTTGATATATTTGCAATTTTTGCCGCCATGTGTACAGCATCGGTTTCCGTTCCCACAGCATCAACAAGCCCCACTTTTTTGGCATCGATTCCAGAGTATATCCTACCGTTGGCAATTTTCAAGGTTTTATTTATTGACATGTTTCTATTCTCTGCAACCCATTCAACAAAATCCATATAGGTTTCATTTATCATTTTTTCCAAGCATGTTTTTTCTTCGGGCGTCATGGGTCTATATGGCGAACCTATGTCTTTATATTTACCAGCTTTTATAACGGTTACATTTACACCGAGTTTTTTCATAAGTCCATAATAATGAATTATATCCATCCTAACACCTATACTTCCAACAATGGAGTGTTTTTCAGCTACTATATAGTTTGCTGGAGCAATAGCCATATACGCACCAGAAGTTCCGAGGGTTTCAATATATGCCACCACAGGTTTTTCCTTAGATACTTCTTTTACCTTTCTTGCAAGTTTTTCGCTTGCTATAACTTCCCCACCTGGACAATTTATTTTTAAAATTATGGCTTTGATATTTGCATTATGTTCTGCACTATCAAGAGATTCAATATAATCTTTGACGCTTGGTTCATTGTCACCAAATAATGAAGATTTTGAATTTAATACAAGCATATTATCAATATTAATTACTGCAATATTACCACTGTTGGATTCAAAAATTCCTCCACTGCCTATATATGGTATTAAAAGTACCCCAATAGCCACAACTAATACAATTATCAATACAAAGATAAAACAAGCAAATAAATATATCTTTTTCATAATACCACATTTTATGTTATTATAATATTATTATATATTCATTATAATATATGGTTTATACGATACATATTTTTTTAATAATTACAATATCATATAGGTTCCTGTTTTAGGTTCGTATATCTCGCCATCCTCAATTAATTCTTCAAGTATTTTATCAAGTTCTTTTTCATCTATGTTGGCTTTTTTAACCAACTCCTCATATGATATCCCCTCGTTTTCATTTATAATATTTAATATTATATCTTTTTGAGATTCTTCATCCCTATAAATATCCTCCAATATGTCATCAGTTATATCTGTATTTTCTCTTTTACCGCTGATTAATGAAGATTCTTCATCTTCTAAATATTTTCTTGTTTTTTCTATTTCGAGAGCCCTTAACTCTTTCCATTTTTCTTTATCTTCATTTCTCTTTTTATAAACTTCCAATGCAATATATTTTGAACCTTCATACATTCCCACTCTCCCTATAATATCTACAAAATCTCCCTCTTCGATATCCTCTGCCTTTTTTTCAAAATCTCTAACTGATACCCCATCTAATTCAAAGGATAAAATAGTTGATACTGATATATTTTTTACATTTCCCAATAACCTAACCCTGTGTATTCTTTTACCATCTATTATCAACGCTTTTTCATTAACCTCATTGTTTAGAAATTCCTCTGGTTGGATTTTATATGCTGTCCATCTTGTCATATTTTCACCCAAATATATATTTTAATGCTTTTTTATTTTAATACTTAATTTATTTAGTTTTTAATTTTTAAGTTATATTTTGTATCCCTTAATGATATGTCTTATTCTTTTGCCAGTTTTAATCTCATCTGTTTTTAATATTAAACCCATATCTTTTATTTTATGTTCCACAGCTTTTCTTCTTTCCATAGGTTTATGTGGAAACATCAATGCAATCAATCCACCTTTATTTAGATAATTTACACCTTCTTCAATGATTTTTAAGGAAAATTCTTCACCATAGTTTCCACCACCTATGAGCTCCACATCTGTGGCATGAGCTCCGCCAAAACTCCGCTTTGATGGAACAGAGTTTGGGTCATAAAAAGGCGGATAGGAAATAATTAAATCAAATTTTTCATTGGTGAACTCATCAATACCTTCAATAATTTTATTATTTGAATCAATTACTTTTATACAATCATTTAGATTATTTTTTATGATATTTTCATTTGCTATATTTATATATTCCTTTACCGTCTCTGTTGCATAAACTTTGCAGTTGTAGTATTTTGCTATCATTATTGATATAATACCAGAGCCTGTTCCAATCTCTAAAACTGTTTTTATTGGATGATTATTATTGTTATTATCTATATTACACTTATTATCTTTATTATCAAATACATTTTTAACGAATAAATATCGATTGATAGGCGTGGGTATAAGTGCATTTTTATGAAATTCCATATTTAGACCAAATAGATGTTTTAAAATTGTTTTATTGTATAGATATAGTGCTTCTTTATTCTTAAAATCTATTCTAACTCTTCCATTTTTATAGAAAGCATACTTTTGCAATTCTTTGTTTAATTTTACTGCATCTTTTATTTTCAATCCTAATTCCACAATCTCACCATGGATAAAAAATAAATAAATTAATTTATTCCGCAAGAAGTCCCCTTCCGTTATAAATCCTTCATTTCACTTACTAAGTAAGCGAGCAACAAAATCGAAATCTCCGATTTCGAGCTACAATACTCGAAGAGTTTTGTTTAAACCGAAGGTTTTTCTAATCAGCATTGAACAATAGTGAGGAAAACTTAAAAGTTAGTTTTAGGTCTTCGCTTCACTACGGGAGGATGAATCCTCAAAATCCCTTCGGGATTTATATATTTCCTTCGCTTCGC
>NZ_WAKW01000019.1 GCF_015523155.1 Methanothermococcus sp. | reverse complement strand
AATATTAACAATCTTAATCTTCTCAATAGGTTTCATCTCAGGCATTACATTCATAAACGACTTTTCAAAAAACTACAAAGGAGAAGAAATAAATCATAAGTTAAATATAAAATTCAACTTTAATACAATCCTATTAAACAATTTAAAAGTTATTTTTCTAATTATTTATTAACATAGGTTTAAAACAGTTAAACTTATTTTAAATACTTTACTATTCAATTCAAATCGATATATATATATATATAGGTGTTTTCATTTATTAATAACATGAAAAAAATGAAAAATTATGAGGGTAATAAAGAAAATATTAAAACACTCTTTAAAAGTATTTAGGAAAAATGAAAAAAGGTTGGCGATGATGAACATGTGCCAGATGTTCGGAGCCAACCATTTGGCTGTGATGAACCTTTATAGGTTCTGAGCCTAATGCTTATCTCAATTCACACCATAAGAGGTGCAAAATATGAATATGTCAAAAAACTTACTTAAAAGTTTCGCTGCTGTGGCTATGCTATGTGTGGTAGGAGCTGTGTTTGCTACACCTGTGGCTTTAGGGGATGGTATTATAAAGGATGCAAATGTAGGAGCTGCTTTAATGTATTATGGGGCATATTCAAAAAATGTTAGATATACTACATATGGTTCAGATATCGTAAAAGTGGGAATGATGATTCCAACAGTTCCTGGAATATGGCAGGTTTTGGCTGTTAAAGTGGGAACTATTGCTTAAAATATTCTTCATTTTAACATTTATTTTTATTAATTTTTTATTATAATAACCTTAGGTGTTATAATGGTAAAATATATGGATTTAGAAGAGTTTTATAATAAAATATATAAAATAATTGAAGAATCAAAAAATGAAAAAGTAATTTTAACAGAACTAGGGGCATACCAAAAAATTAATGACCCAATGGTGAGCTCCTTAGTATATGACAGAGTTAATAAAATTGAAAAAATTTTAAAAGAAAATGGAATTGATTTTATATACTATTATGTTGAAGATGAAGAACTATCAAAATGTTTGGGAAAATGGAAGTATATAGAATATATCTTATTAATGATTTGTGGAGTATTTGCTGTTTTATTTATCCCAGTGGATATGATACTAAGATTTGTATTTAAGAAAAGTGAGTGGGCTGATAGGCTATCATCTATTATATTTAAACCTTTAGAAAAATTTATGCGGAAAAAGGTATTATATAAATTAAATAAGTTAAATGAGATTATTAAAAATATTGAAAATAATGGAAATCAGGCAATTATTGTCCATTATTAAAAATTTTAGTGAAAACATGAAAATACCAATAGTTTTAACATTAGTTATTTTCATAATTGGTTTTATTATAGGAATTGTATCGATAAATAACTTATCAAAAATCAACAATGGTGATTTACCTAACTTTAAACCTAAAATACAATTTAATTTTCCTTTTATATTAACAAACAATTTAAAAGTTATTTTTCTAATGTTGGCAGGTTCTATAACATTCGGTTTATCCACCTTTATAAACTTAATATTTAATGGTTTTAATGTTGGTGTTTTAATTGGTTCTACTTTTCAAACTAATGAACCTTTAAAACTTATTGCTGGTTTTATCCTTCCACATGGAATATTTGAAATTCCAGCAATGCTTATATCGGCAGTAGCAGGTTTTAAAATACCGTATGAAGTTATTCAGTATCTAAGGGATAAGAAAGAAAAACCAATAACAGAAGAAGATATAAAAGAATTCCTAAAATTAGCTCTAATTTCAATCGTTCTAATAGTTATAGCAGCTTTCGTAGAGGTTTATATTACTCCTAAAATAGCAAATTATTTATTAACATAGGTTTAAAACCGTTAAACTTATTTTAAATACTTTACTATTCAATTCAAATCGTTATATATATAGGTGTTTTCATTTATTAATAACATGAAAAAAAATGAAAAATTATAGGGATAATAAAGAAAATATTAAAACACTCTTTAAAAACATTAAGGAAAAATGAAAAAAGGTTGGTGATGATGAACATTTGAGGGAATGTTCGGAGCCAACCGAATGAACACTTAACCACCATAATGGAGGCGAACAAACTATGAAGTTAAACTTACTTAAAGGTTTCGCTGCTGTGGCTATGGTTTGTATGATAGGAGCGGTATTTACGGGACAAATTCAAACAATAAAATTGGTAGGGAGTGCATATTTGGTATATTCAGATTGTCAAGCCATAAATGAAGGAGGTATTAACGGGATAATTGGCACAGCATGCATTGCTGGTGATGCATCTTATGGTCTGCTTCTTGGGGGCTCAATGGCATATGCATCATACTTATGTCTCGGAGTCGGATTAATAGGTTTGCCGTGTGCAGTAGTGGCAGGAACGGCGGCAGCTATTGTATAAATTATTTTTAATGTATTATGATGTAGGTCAATATATGACGAGGTTATCTGTATATGGACAACTTGGAGGTTAGGATGTACCATAGCCTACATCAAATATATTATTTTTTAATAAGTTATATGGTGTGTCAGAGATTATTGATATATTCTATTCCGCATCATATGATAAATGGAGATAATATGAAGAAATTGACAGAAAGTCAGATTAATGAGTTAAAAATATCATTTCTCTTATCTACGGCGATATGTAGTATTATAATTAGTATTGATATTTTAGTTCTTATTTATTTAGTCAATACTGTTGAAATATTAAGAGTCATCCTATATTCTTCAAGTATTGGGTTTTTAATTGGATACTTAACATTTAAGATTTTAAAGATGGATTTATTTACATACCATAAAAATAATAAAAAATTATTGGCTTATATGGGAGTATGGTTTATATCTTCAATGTTTGTTTCGATTATATTTCACTATATTATTGGTTTAAAATATCATTTAAAGTATCCAGACGATTTAATTGTATGTCTTGCATTAGTTACTATGGTTTTTATTTGGTATTTTATTGGGAGTTTTTTATTAAATATTATTGGTAAATTGGTGAAGCCTAATGTTAATTAAAAAACTAAAACTATACCATATCATACCTGTTCTTTTGTTTTTGGTATCCTTTATTTTGGGGTTTAGTATAAAAATGCCAACTTTCGATAATACCTTAAACATTGACATAAACACCATATTTCCCAACACTTTTTTGGGGATATTAACAAACAACTTAAAAGTTATATTAACAAATTTATCTGGTAGTATCATATTTGGATTATCTACTTTTGTTAATACACTTTATAATGGCTTTATGATAGGTTTTGAAATTAAGGGGTTATTTTTTATTGGTGCAAATTTAAAATTTGTCTTGATAACTATGCTGCCTCATGGAATATTTGAAATTCCAGCAATGCTTATATCGGCAGTAGCAGGTTTTAAAATACCGTATGAAGTTATTCAGTATCTAAGAGATAAGAAAGAAAAACCAATAACAGAAGAAGATATAAAAGAATTCTTAAAATTGGCACTAATTTCAATAGTATTAATAATTATAGCAGCTTTCGTAGAGGTTTATATTACTCCTAAAATCGCTAATTATCTATTAAATAAATAAGGAATTAGGAAATCTATTGCCGTATAAATACTTTACTATTCAATTCAAATCGTTATATATATAGTAGTTTTCATTTATTAATAATATGAAAAAAATGAAAAATTATAGGGATAATAAAGAAAATATTAAAACACTCTTTAAAAACATTAAGGAAAAATGAAAAATAAAAGGTTGGCGATGATGAACATTTGAGGGAATGTTCGGAGCCAACCGAATGAACACATGACCACCATAATGGAGGCGAACAAACTATGAAGTTAAACTTACTTAAAGGTTTCGCTGCTGTGGCTATGCTTTGCATGGTGGGAGCTGTGTTTGCTACACCTGCTGCAGTGTCTGAAATTAGCAAGTTATCAGATGGAAAAATTGGAGCATATACTCAAAAATTGTATGATGAGGGAAAAATAACCAAAAACGAGTATGACAGACTTATGGGAAAATTACAAGATATGGCTTTTGCAGGGTCAGTAATATCGATATTTGCTATCCCTTCTATTGCATCAGGCATTGGTGCAGTAGTATTTGCTGCTGGCGTATCAAGTACGGTAAGTGCGTATGTTTTAATGAAATAATCACCCATTTTAATAGTTTTTTATTTTTTTATTTTGTATAATGGTGATATAATGGATTTAATGAATTACCCTAATACAACAGTAATAATAACATTTATTGCTGTTAGTATCGTGTTATGCGTATTTTATTATATACAAAAAAAATGGATTAACATGCCATTTCATTTTATTATAAGTCGCATATTTATGTTTTCGAGCATAACTATAATGATGTGTATAGCATTGGGGATTCTTAGTTGGATGATTTCTGAAAGTGACCCAATTGGAGCAAATGGAATACTGGGTATATCCGCACTGATTTTAATGATGAATTTAATGATTATGATGTTATGTAATACTTTATCTAAGGTTGGAGAAAATAGTTCAAATGAAGAAACTCCAAGTAGGATTCAATTTAAAAAAAATTTAGGGATAATTTTTATTACTAGTTTATTAACGGTTGTAGCAATTATTTTATATGTATTTTATATGTAGGAGTAGTATCAAATAGTAATTTTTGTTGAGGCACAATATGAGAACAATTAAAAACAAATTTTGTATATTTATGTCTCTATCATGTATAATAATAGGCGTATTATGTGGAATATATATCAATCAACAACCAACCAATTCAAATTTAGAAAATAATAATCTTCTAAAACATCAGAAAATATCAAATTTGGAAGAATTTATCTTAATATTAAAAAATAACTTAAAAGTATATTTAATGCTTTTATTAGGCTCGTTAACATTTGGATTATCAACATTTTATATATTATTCTTTAATGGATTATCAATTCCAATATTACTTTCAAATGTAAAACTAATCGATATTGTTGCTTATGTTATACCTCATGCAATTTTTGAATTTTTAGGGTTTATTATTGCAGGGGCAGTTGGCTTTAAAATTCCTTATGAAATAACTCTTTATCTCTTAGATAAGAAAGAAAAACCAATAACAGAAGAAGATATAAAAGAATTCCTAAAATTAGCATTAATTTCAATAATATTAATAGTTATGGCTGCTTTCGTAGAGGTTTATATTACTCCTAAAATTGAATAAAACTCTTCGAGTTTTATAGCTCACCTTCATTTCATTCAGGTGATAGCAAATTATTTATTAACATAATCATATTAACATAACATTTAAATATAATTAGATAGCTATATACCAATATTAATTATTAAAAAAATAAAGAGGGGAGATAATGAACATCAAGGAGCTCATCCTAAATCCGGACAACTTCTTCAAAAACCTATCATATAGGGAGGTATCTCTTAAAACACCATTCCTTATAGTCCTTATATTTTCGGTGTTTATGTCAATATATACCTACTATACAACATCAATAATGTTTAAAATATTTCCAGCAGATATGCAGAGTATGATGACTATATCTATGATAATTGCCGCAGTATCTGCCTTAGTAGGGGGGTTTATAGCATGGTTATTGGTAGCTGGGGTAATGCATCTAATTTCAATGGCATTTAGTGGAGTAGGTTCATTTAAAAGAACATTTGAGTTTACGGGCTATGGATTTATAGCAAACTTAATAGGTCTATGTATAACTATACCAATCGGATATTATTTTCTTTCAAATGCTCATATTCCAACATTAACAATGGCAAACCTTCAAAATCCGATAATTGTAAAACAGATTATGTCATCAATATTTCCAAAAACCATGGTATATACAAACCTTTTAGTAGGTATTGCAGTTAGTTTGTGGAACTTGGGTTTATGGACTTATGGTATAAAGTATGCAAGGAATTTGGAGTTAAAGAAAGCATTTATAGTTGCATTAATTCCAACAGTGTTATTTGGAGCATACCAGCTATACAGTGTGGCTAAATTCTTATAAGGTGAAATAATGAAAAAATCTTTTTTTATTTTTTTATCCATTTTCTCTTTATTTTTAATTTTAAATACATTAAATGCGGTGGAATTTACAAGCATTGACTATAAAAATCAATATTTAGAGCCGTCAAAAACCTATGATTTGTGGGTTGTAATTACACCAGAAAAAGAGATAAACAACACCATAATAGGTATTTATCCTTATGGAGAAAGTAAGGATTATATACAAATAATCAAAGGAAAAGACAGTGAAGGACAATTATTTCCATCTGAAAAAGGAGTGGGGCATTTTATAATAAAAATTAAAGATGATGCACCATCAAAGGATTATAAAATTGTGGCATACTGCAACTACACAGAGGATAATAAACAATATTCAGAAAATAGGATATTTACTATTCCAGTTAGGGGAAAACCAATACTCACAATCGAAAATCCACCGACAATAAAAGAAGGTGTAAATACCATCTATTTAAAAATAACAAATGAAGGAACAGGGATAGCAAGAAACATAAAGATGCAATTTAACAACGATGACAACCAGATATATGCTTTATCAGATGGCTATATCAACTACATAAAACCTGGTGAAACAAGACTAATGGAGATTAAAATTTATGCAAGTGGGGACGGTGTTGTAAAACTGCCCTATAAATTAACATACAGCAATCCTTATGATAATTTACAACTAACCGATAAAACAAAAACAGAGCAGGGGGATTCCAATACAATCACATATAATTATAAAAATCAAAAAATTGTTGAAGAGACAGGAAACTTAGTATTTAAAGTAATTCCAGATAATGTTATTGATTTAAATGTAATTAATTATACCTATCCAGTGGGAGAGATAAACAACTTCACATTATCAATAAAAAACAACTATAAAGATTCCAATTTTATCATTACAATTGGAAATTATTATTTAGGTAATAATCAAAAAAATCTATTTATAAAACATGGGGAAACCAAAAATGTCTCATTTAAAATAAAAGTAAATGATATGGGGGTTAAAGAAATTCCAGTAAAAATAATCTTTGATGGAAACGAGATAAATAAAAATATTTCTATAAATGTTATTGGAAAAGTGCAATTGGTTTTAACTGGGGTAAATATAGAGGGCATTACTGAAAAAACAATTACTGGGGATTTATCCAATATCGGAACAACCAAGGCAAAAAGTGTATTGGTTAGCATTAAAAGAACAAAAAATATTATCCCAAAAAGACCCTATGAAAATTACTTTGTGGGGACAATAAATGCCGATGATTATGGAAGTTTTGAATTGCACTGTGTAATAAATGGAAATGTAAGCGAAATTCCAATTGTAATAACATATAGGGATGAAGATAATAATTTAATAACAATAAACAAGGAAATAGAAATTGATAATGGTCAGTTAGTGTTAAATAACAATTATAAAGGAAAAGGAGAAGGGATTAATTACTTTGTAGTTGGGATAGGTCTTTTATTTTGTATTGGGGTAATTTATTTAATGTATAGAGGATTTGCAAGGAAAAAGGAATAAAAAAGGGGAACCATGATTACACTAAAAAATGTTATAAAATCCTACATAATGGGGGAAGAAATAATATACGCACTAAATAATGTAAGTTTAAAAATAGATGAGGGAGAATTTGTTTCAATTATGGGACCAAGTGGAAGCGGAAAATCTACACTATTAAACATCATTGGATGCTTGGATAAACCAGATAAGGGGGAAGTATATATCGATAATGTAAAAACCAACGATTTAAACGATAATCAATTAACGGAAATTAGAAGAATGAAAATTGGATTTGTATTTCAACAGTTTAATCTAATTCCCCTATTAAGTGCATTGGAAAATGTAGAGCTACCCTTAATATTTAAATACCGAAGTTATATGAGCTCGGAGGATAAACGAAAAAGAGCATTAGAATGTTTAAAAATGGCTGAATTGGATGAAAAATTTGCAAACCACAAACCAAACCAATTAAGCGGGGGACAGCAACAGAGAGTGGCAATAGCACGGGCTTTGGCAAATAATCCACCTATTCTATTGTGCGATGAACCAACGGGGGCGTTGGATTCAAAAACTGGTGGTAAAGTTATGGAGCTCCTAAAAAAATTAAACAAATCTGGAAAAACTGTTGTTGTAGTTACTCATGATATTAATGTTGGAAAAGTTGCCGATAGGATAATAAACATTAGGGATGGGAAAATAGTTGAGGAGTAGATATAAGCTATAAAACGGAAAATAAATGAAAAATTAAAAATGGAAATATGGTAAAAAAAAAAGAAATAACAAAAAATAGCATTGGTGGGATTATGATTAATGTTAAGGATAGTATGTCATTTGATGTTAAAAAAATAGTTATTATATCTGCTATGGTTTGGCTTTTGTTTAGTGTTGTTGGAAACCAAATATTATTTTCGTTATTATTCATTAAAAGCCATGAATATTACAACTATCTATTTGTAGATATTAACTATTTTGCCATGTTTTTTGGTTTAATACTTGCTGTGCTTTTAGTATCTTATTACGGTATTAATAATCCTATGATTAAGAATAGAAAAATAAAAGAAGGGGGTTTATCAAAAAATAATATACCAATTAAGTATTTATTAAAAATAACATTATTGCTTATGATTTTGAAAATAGGTATGTATATTTTAAAAATATATACGAATGTAGATATACCAATAGATTTGTTTTATCTATCCGATGGTGTTATAGGGTATGTTTTAGTAATGGGCTTGTTTTTTAAAATACATGATTTACAAAATAAAAGTATGTCATTTTTATCAAAACTAAAAACAATTGCAATTTCCATAATAATATGGTTTTTAATATCTTATCCATTGTATTGGATGGCTAATGTGTTTATTACTCCTGATTATTTTGGTTATCCCAGAGATTATGACCATTTTAATGGATTTAAAATATTTATTTATGTAATTGGTGCCTTACTGTCTATTCCTGCTTCAATATATCTTAATTTTAAAAAAGATTTAAATACAGATTGTATTTTAAAAGAATGCTGGAAAATTGTATTATTAAATTCATTTATAGCAGGAACATTAGGGTTAATATTTTTTACATTATTTACAATACATTATCATCATGTGTGTTCAGTGGAGTATCTTGTATATTTGGTATTTTTTCTTTTATTAATTCGGACTTTTAAGATTATTGGTAAAAATGAGGAATAATATGTATTTTGAGATGGCTAAGAGGAATTTAAAGAGGCACACATTAAGAAGTATTTTAGCACTGTTGGGAATAATCATTGGAGTTATGGCTATATCCTCATTGGGCATATTGGGGGGAGGATTAAAAGAGGGAATATCTAAAAATTTTGAAGGAGTTGCCAATTTTGTTGTAGTATTTCCAAATACTGGGGAAGGTTATTTACACTTTACAAAAAGAGATGTTGATAAATTAAGGAAATTAAACTGCAAAGTAATTCCAATATGCACAAAAAGCGATATTGTATATATTAAAGGAAAAAATAAAAAAACCTATGCTTCTATTTATGGTATAAAAAAGGAAGATATAAAATATTTAAATTTAGGGGTGGATAATAAACTTTCAGATACAACCATTTATATAGACAGTGTTTTCTCAAATCTTAATGACGTTAATAAAAACGATATGATACTTATAAAAAATGTTTCATTTAGAATAAGGGGAACATACAACAGTTCATTTTTTATAATCTCTCAAAATTCCATAATTTTATCTCAAAAGACATATAAAAGGTTTTACGGGGATAACTATTCAATGGTTGTGCTTTATGTTAAAAATAAAGATGATATAAACAATATTAAAAACGAAACTGAAAATATCATGAACAAAAAAGAAAAGAAAGTAATAATATTATCAATGGATACCCTACTTAAATCTATAAATGATGCTATGGATAAATTATCCATGTTTTTAATTGGAATAGGTAGTATATCATTATTAGTTGCAGGAATAGGCATTGGCAATGTAATGTTAATGAGCACAATTGAAAGAACAAAAGAAATTGGAGTTATGAAAAGTATTGGCGCATCTAAAAGAGATATAATGATCCTGTTCATTTACGAAGCACTTATAATTGGAATTATTGGAAGTTTAATCGGAGCTCTGATGAGTGTAGTTATTGGATACCTGATTGTGGTATTTTTATTAAAATCTTCATTAGCATGGTATTGTTTGATTTATGTATTAATTGGAATATTGTTTGGAGTTGGAACCTCTTTAATCTCTGCACTTTATCCAGCATATAAAGCCGCTACATTAGACCCAATAAAAGCACTTAGAAGTGAATAAAAATAATAAAAAACAAAAAATATAAATAAAAAAAATAAATTATTTTATTTCAACTTTAACATTTAAAAATACAGGACCTCTTATATCTATGACCCTATTATTTCCCATTATCTGCTTTAAAGCCAATTCATCTATTTTTAAATTTACATCGCTTAAACTTCTCACAATTGGAATTCTTATTTTCAACTCATTAGTATTTGAGATAAGTGCCTCCTCTATTTTTGAGGTTATTTTGAAGCATAATGAGTCAATATATCTTATACATGTTGAAACTCCATGGTCTTTCGCATCTTTGAGAAGTTTTACATATTCCTCTTTAACACCTTCAAATGATTCTGGAATTCCAAGTATATTTCCATCAAATACATAGATTTCATTTAATATTGATGGTCCCAGTAGTTTTTTACCTTCCTCTTTTTCAAAGAGTGTTATTTTTATGGTTTTTTCTGTGTTGTAGAATTTTATTTTCTTTTCAACTTTAACTTCACATGGCGATTCTTTATCCTTATTTTTTATACAGGCATCTATTATATCGTATGTTAAATTATACAATTCATCGGTAATAGGGACTTTATCAACTTTAACCATGTGGGCAATATCCCTATCGCTTAAAATATTCTCGTAGAACTGCGGATAAACCATTTTTCTTACATCGTCATAATTATGGGTTATCATGGCAAGTCTTTCAACACCAAGCCCCAAATTCATCACTGGAACATCAATACCATATTTGCTCAGTGCAATAGGGGAATATACCCCAAATGTTGCAACTTCCAACCATTCCTTTAATTTTGGATGATAGGCATAAACTTCCGTCTGAGTTTCTGGTGTGTAGTATTTACTTTTTTTCTCATCGGGTCTAAATTGGAATTTTGTAAATCCAAACTGAGATAAAAGCCCTTCTGCAACAACCTTTCCATCATCAATGGTGACATCTTCACCTACTATTACACAGGATGCAGAGTGGTATGTCATTAAATGACTTTTATCTTCCTTCTGCTCTCTTCTAAAACATCTATCTATTGAAAATAATTTGAATGGTAATGGCTTTTTATTTATGAGCTCCGATAATGTGATAAACCATCCAGATGTCATGTGGCTTCTTAGGGTGAGAGTTAATGATTCTGGGGCGAGCCCCTTAAATTCAGGGAATACTTTTTCTAATATTTTTAACCCCATCTCATTGGATGTATTTAGTGCATTCCCTATTTCAAATACTAAATCATCACCATCAAGGGTTCCTTTTTTATACTGGTGAAGAATTTTTCTTAAATTCTCAATTTTTTCCTCGCTGTCTTTTATTTTTATTCCAAGTTTTTCAATTTTTTCAATTTTTTCATTTCCTAAGCCCACATCAGGTCTTGGAAGTCCTGCCAAATAGAAACACCTATCCAACACTGCCATTGCCTCAGGTCCAAACTGTTTATAAACATCCCTCTCATCCACTATTACAGGGTTTATATACTCCTCAAATCCCATTCTTAAATATGCCTGCCTTAACTGTTCTATTGTATCGATTACAGGGTGGGATTTTCCAAACTCTGGTTTTATTCTAGGGTATTTTTTGTCGATATGCTTATTCGGTATGAGCTCCTTTGTTTCTCTCCACGCCTTTTCAAAATCTTTGTTAGCCATCTTTAAAATTTTCTTTGTGTCAAACATTTTTATCACTTATTTTCTTTATTTTGAAACTAAATAAACTTAAATTAATAGTATATAGATTATAACTATAAAAATTATTAGAAAACTTATAAAAATTATAAAAAATAAAAAAATTTAAAAATAATTTATAAAAAAAGTTATAAAAACTTTATTCAGAAATCTTTGCCTTGGCTTTAACTTTAACTTTTATACTTGTTTGATGAGATTCATTTATATTGGAATTTACACTGACTGAATTATGAAATGAAGCATTAGTTGAACCATGTGAAGAAGAAACTTTATGATTAATGTGCTGACTGTTTTTAATATACATGCCCAATCCATTTATTTTCATTATTTTAATTTTTTCGTCAAGCTCTATCTCCAATTTATAGGCTTTAGCATATTCTCCATTATTTATTAAGATTTTTATTCTATTTAAATCATCACTTTCATTCATACCCATTAATTCAGTTTTTATTTTTAATCTAACATATTTTTTCTCCACGATATGTTTCAGAACATCATTTTTAATAGCATGGATTTTAACATGAAATCCATGATTTTCCAATCTTTTTACAACCAATGAGTTATTATTTATAAATACGCCTCCACTCACAATTATAACATCGGTTATATTATGTTCTTTTAATTCACTGCTGTTAACTGACAAATCACTACCATTTGACAGAACAACTATTGAATTATTGTCAATATTTATATGGGTATTTCCCAAATATCCATGAACTACAATAACTTTTTTATGATTTAATGCATGTTTAAAATGATTATTAATCCAGTTAAAAACCTTTTCATTGGTCTCATACCTATCTTTTCCATATATTCTCTTAAATGACATATTTAAATTATCCAAAGCTTCTTCATATTTATCAGAAACTGCCATTGAACCTCCAACAATTAACACCATATCAGGATTTTCTGCAACTATCTTTGAAACCACAGTTTGATTGTATTCTCCCCATTTGGTGTGTATTATTATGCTGTTATTTATATTGGAGGCTATATTATTTACAGTCATATTATCAGCAGGATTGTCGCTCACTAGTATGGCTATCTTGTTATTTCCTGTAATAGTGGCAGTATTACCAGTGTCAAATGCAAAATTGGATGTTAAAATTATTAAAAAACCCAAAATTGTTAAAATTTTTATTAATTGCATAATTTTTCACCTTATTAATAATTTTTTTAAGTGAAATTTTAATTAATACTTAAAACATTGAACATAATGTGTATAATTATTAATTATATTTAAAATTATCTTAACAGAGTGTGTCTAAGATAGGAATTACATACAATACCAAATATTAATAAATATATACACCCAGATAAATTCGAGTAATAGAAGTTAGTTAAGGAAGTATAATTTATCTCTGAATCTGTTTTAAAGCTCCGAAGAAACTATATATTCCTCTTTTTTTATATTCTTTTTT
>NZ_WAKW01000018.1 GCF_015523155.1 Methanothermococcus sp. | reverse complement strand
GGAAAAAGAGCAAGGAAAAAGGCAGAACAATATACCTGGGAAAACTATGGAAAAAGAGTTAATGGAATTTACAACCTGGTGAATAATCATGAGTAAAATTTTATATGTTCATAATGCAGATTTTTCAAAACCATGTGCAAATAGAATTCAAGTTTTGAATATGTGTAAGGCATTTAAGAAAATTGGGCAAGATATTACACTTATGAGCTTTAATAGTGATAAAAATACTATTAAAAGAGTTTATAATGAAAATGTTGATTTTAATATAATTTCATTGAAACCTTTTTTAAATTACTATTTTAGAAGTTTGTTGTTATTTTTGAGGTTTTTAAGTATAAAAAGTAATTATGAATATATATACACGAGAGATTTAATATTTGCCTTTTTAGTTTCAAAGTTCTTTAAAGATAAAAAGGTAATTTATGAACTACATGAAATTAACGAAAGAAGAACATGGTTACTTTTATTTAAAAACTGTTTAAATATGTTAAAAGCTGTTATTACAGTTAATCCAAATAATATAAAATATTTTAAAGATAATAAAAATGTTTCAAAAATGGTATTTTTACCTAATGGTGTAGATTTAAATAGGTTTGATATTAATATTTCAAAAGAAAAAGCAAGAGATATGTTATATTTACCAAAGGATAAAACAATAGTATCATATATAGGAAGTTTGCAGGATTGGAAAGGATATAAGACATTTTTAAAATCTTATGAACATTTAAAAAATAAAGAAAATATGGTTTATTTAATAGTTGGAGGTAGTGAAGAACAGGTGAGTAAATTAAAAAAAGAATACAAAAATAAAAATATAATTATTATACCTTTTGTTGAAAATTCTAAGGTTCCTTTATTTTTAAAAGCATCGGATGTTTTAGTTATTCCAAATTCTTCTAAATATGAAATTTCAGTTAAATATACTTCCCCATTAAAGTTATTCGAATACATGGCATCAAAAAGACCAATTATAGCAAGTGATTTACCAAGTATTAGGGAAGTTGTTAATGAGAATGAAGTTTTATTTGTTAGACCTGATGATGAAAAAGATTTAGCTGAAAAAATAGAAAAACTGATAAAAGATGCTAATTTACAAAATAAATTAATACAGAATGCATTTGATAAGGTTAAGGGTTATTCCTGGGAGAATAGGGCTAAACAGATTATTTATTATTTTTTAAACAAATTAAAACTATTGGAATAGATCCAATGGCATGAAAAGATAAGGTCGAAAAAATGATTAAAGATATATTACACAAACTTAAATACTTAAAAGGAAAATTAAAAAATAAGGAAATCAGACAATTATCTGAGAATTTTGCATCTCTTTTTACACTGCAAGGTTTAAATTATATTTTACCTCTGATTACATTTCCTTATTTAGTTAGAGTTTTAGGGCCTGACAAATATGGACTTATAGCTTTTGCTAGTGCATTTATAGGTTATTTTGGTATTATAGTGGATTATGGATTTAAATTATCAGCACCGAGGGAAGTAGCCATAAATAGGAATAACAAAGAAAAATTGTCAGAAATTTTTAGTTCTATAATGGTTATAAAAATTGTTTTTATGATTTTAAGTTTTATAGTTTTATGTGTTGTAGTATTTTCTTTTGAAAAATTTAAGCATGATTGGATTGTCTATATATTTACATTTATAGGAATTTTAGGAAATGTTTTATTTCCAGTATGGTTTTTTCAAGGTATGGAACGAATGAAATATATTACATTTTTAAATATAATCTCTAAAACAATATTTACAATCTCCATATTTGTTTTTATAAAGAATACTTCAGATTATATCTATGTTCCACTTATAAACTCTTTAGGTTATCTAGTAGCAGGTGTTTTAAGTTTAATTTTTATATTCAAAGAATTTAATGTTGTTTTTAAAATACCTACTAAAACAGAAATTATTCATCAATTAAAAGAAGGGTGGCACATATTTGTTTCTACAGTTTCAATAAATACATATACAAAATCAAATATGGTTATATTGGGATTGTTTACCAACAACACTATTGTAGGATATTTCGCCGCAGGATATAGACTAATTCAAGCATTTTTGGGCATGTTAAATCCAATATCTCAAACATTTTATCCATATATTAGCAGATTGACATCAGAATCTAAAGAAAAAGCCATATCTGTTATTAAAAAATTAATAAAAGGTGTTGGGGTATTTACATTTATTCTTTCTTTGTTGATATTTATATTTGCAGATTTGATAGTAAAAATAGTATTGGGAGAGCAATATTATAACTCAACAATAGTCATTAGAATTTTGGCATTCTTACCATTCATCATTGGTTTAAGTAATATATTTGGCATTCAAACGATGCTAACATTTGGTCATAAACGAGCATTTACAAAAATTATTATTGCGGGTGGCATTACCAATATAATTTTAGCAGTTATTCTAGTTCCATTTTGGAAGCATATTGGTATTTCCATATCTATATTAATCACAGAGATAGTTATTACACTATCAATGTATATATATCTTAAATGGAAAAAAATAATTTAATTAATTAAATGGAGGTATTATGTATGAAAACTGACATTCTGATTATAGGGGCAGGAATTGCTGGAATAACATTAGCGGAAAGATTTGCATCAGAAGGAAAAAAAGTTTTAATTGTAGAAAAGAGAAATCACATAGGGGGGAATTGTTATGATTATTATAATGAACATGGTATTTTAGTGCATAAATATGGGCCACATATATTTCATACAAACTATAAAGAAGTTTGGGATTATCTATCTAAATTCACAGATTGGATTTATTACCAACATAAAGTTTTAGGAAATATTGATGGGGAATTGGTACCAATACCGTTTAATTTAAATACCGTATATAAATTATTCCCAAAGAAATATGCTGAAAAATTAGAGGAAAAACTAATAACTCATTTTGGATATGGAAAAAGAATTCCAATTTTAGATTTAAAAAATATTGATGATAATGATTTAAAATATTTGGCTGAGTTTGTTTATGAAAAAGTGTTTTTGAAATATACAATGAAACAATGGGGTTTAAAACCAGAAGCGATTGATAAGTCTGTAACGGCAAGAGTGCCTGTTGTAATAAGTAGAGATGATAGATATTTTAATGATAAATATCAAGGTATGCCAAAAAATGGTTATATAAAGATGTTTGAAAGAATGCTTGATAATAAGAATATTAAAATTTTATTAAATACTGACTATAAAGAAATTATTGATTATATTAGTTATGATATAATGATTTATACTGGAGAAATTGATTATTTCTTTGATTATAAATATGGTAAATTACCATACAGATGTTTAAATTTTGAATTTAAGACATTTAATGATGATTTTCAGCCAGTTGCAGTAGTTAATTATAATAATAACTATGATTTTACAAGAATAACTGAATTTAAAAAAATGACTATACAAAAACATGAAAAAACAACGATATGTATTGAATATCCTTCAGATGTTGGTGTCGTTGCTTATCCAATATTAAATGAAGGAAATAAAAGAATTTTGGAGAAATATTTGGAAGAAGTTAAAAAATTGGAAAATAAAAACATATATTTTATTGGAAGATTAGCAGAATATAAATATTATAATATGGATGAAGCTGTTAAAAGAGCTTTGGAATTATATGATGGATTAAAAGGGTGAATACCATGGGAATTTCAATCTATGAAGATACTAAAATATATATTTGCTTACCTTCAACTAAAATAACCGGCGGCATAGAACTCTTACATCAATTAACATATCATTTAAGGACAGAACTAAATATTGAATCTTATCTTTATTATCCTTTTGAAGGCCCTGAGCCTTACCATGATGTCTATAAAAATTATAATAATATTTTTATTCATGAAATTGAAGATTCAGAAAAAAATATTTTAATATACCCTGAAATTTATTGGATAAAACCAATAATGTCTAAATTCAAAAAAATTAGAAAAGTCCTTTGGTGGCTAAGTGTTGATAATTTTATCATATATAAAATACTGTTCTCAAAAAGGAATTTCTTTATATATAGATTAATGAATAAAATAGGTCATATAGTACTCAACAAACAAATTTTTGATATAAAAGAAATTATGTATCAAAAGTTTAATTATGACTCTAATGAATTTGTAAAAATTATAAAACACGACTCTTTCGTAAAATTAGCTGATTATCATATGGTTCAATCTTTCTATGCAAAAGACATATTAGAAAAATCAAATATAAAAAAACCAATATATTATTTATCTGATTATCTAAATAAAGACTTTTTAAAAATTAAAACCGACTTATCACAAAAGCAAAACATTGTAGCATATAATCCTAAAAAAGGGTATTCATTTACAAAAAAAATCATTAAAGCAGCACCAGATATAGAATTTATTCCAATTATAAATATGACAAGGGATGAAGTAATAAAAACTTTACAAAAAGCAAAGGTTTATATCGACTTTGGAAACCACCCTGGAAAGGATAGAATACCAAGGGAAGCTGCTATTTTAAGGTGCTGTGTTATTACAGGTAAAAGAGGTTCAGCAAGATATTATGAGGATGTTCCAATTCCAGAAGCATATAAATTTGAAGATCAAGTAGAATATATCCCCAATGTCATAAATAAAATTAAAGATTGTTTTGAAAACTTTGAAAAACGATGTTGTGATTTCGACTATTACAGAAGAGTAATAAATGAAGAACCTGATAAATTCGTTTCAAATTTAAAACAGATATTCAAATAAAGTAATTTAATAAATTTTCTGAAATAATTTTAAAACATGATAATTAGTATATATTAAAGAATTGATCAGAGACTAATTTTATTTACTAAGGGGATAATTATGAAAATTTCCATATTAACACCTGATTTATCACGCAACTGTCTTGGTAGAGCATATCTTCTAGCTAAAATGCTGCAAAAGTATTATGATGTAGAAATTATTGGACCCATGTTTGGAAATGGAATATGGAACCCCGTTGCTAATGATACAACCATTACCTACAAATCTATTAAAATTAATAGCAAGTTTGGCTTGAAACATGTTAAAGAGTTAATTAATCTTGCAGATGGAGATGTAATCTATGCTAGTAAGCCTACATATACAAGCTTTGGCGTGGGATTATTAATAAAATTTTTGAAGAATAGACCTTTAATTTTAGATATTGATGATTGGGAAATGGGGTTTATAAAAGAAAATTTTAAAAATTCACTTGCTCGTTTTAAATCCCTAGTTTACTGGCAAATATTACTTTTTGAAAAATTATATTTTCTCGCGGATGAAATCACCGTATCAAATAGCTTTTTACAGAAAAAATTTGGTGGAACAATTATATGGCATGGAAGAGATGCAGAAAAATTTAATCCTGAAAAATACGATTGTAAAGAGTTGAGAAAAAAGTACCATATAGAGAAAAATAAAAAAATTATAATGTTTTTTGGAACCCCCCGACCACATAAAGGCGTAGATGATTTATTAGAATCTGTGAGGTTAATTAATAATCAAGACATAATTTTAGTAATTGTGGGTATCGATATTTCTAACCAATATTGTAAAGAATTAATTGATAATGCCAAAAATACACTAAACAATCGATTTATATGGTATGGTTTGCAACCTTTTGAAAAGATTCCAGAGATTTTATCTATTGCAAATGTTGTAGTCATACCTCAGCGGGAAAGTTATTCAACCGTTGGACAAATGCCTGCAAAAGTGTTTGATGCTATGGCAATGGCAAAACCCATAATTGCTACAAAAGTTTCTGATTTACCAGAGGTATTGAAAGGATGTGGATGGATTGTAGAACCAGGTAATCCAAAAAGATTGGCAGAAACTATTGAGCTTGTTTTAGATGATGACGAAAAATCTAAAAAAATAGGTTGGAAAGCCAGAGATAAATTTATAAAAAAATACAGTTGGAATGCCCTAGAAAAAAAATTAGTAAATATATTTAAGAATTATGAAAAATAAAATTTCGGCCTTGATGTGAAGAATTATTAAACTTTAAGTCTTATTAATCGTATCGAAGCTGAAAGTTATAACTTCATAAAAATAATTTATAAAATAAGTTATTCAATCACCATCATTATTATCGATTCCATATTTGAAAAATAAGAACAATATTACAACTAACGCAAATAATCTACAAATAATTCTCCCAGCAATTGCTCCAATTAACCCATAGTAATATACAAACACAGGAGATATAATTATTAATAAAATGGCTGAATAATTATAAAATTTATTTATTAAATCTCCTTTTTTTTCTTTTATTAGATAATTATATGGAAGAATATATAAAAAACTTATAAAACTTAAATGAAAAACCATACTCAACCAAACATAGTCATAATATTTTGGATAAAACCACTTGAAAATAAACGGGGCAATAACCCAATAAATCAAAATTAAAAAAACAACAACTAAAAAAAACTTTTTAAAATGCTTCATTAAATCTTTTTTACCCATATCTTTGGAGGCAATCTTTGGAAGTAGCATTGGACTAAAAGCGTTTGCAAGTATTTTAATTTGGTTAGGTAATAATGTAATAATTTTAAAAATAGCTAAATCAGAAAAACCTAAAAAGTAAGCTACAACTAAACTATCAAAATTATTTGCAATATTGGATAATGCCATTGAAAAACTAATACTTTTTCCAAATTTAATACCTTCTTCATCTATTTTTTTATTTTTTACAAATTTTTTAACATAGAATAGACTAAAATATCCATTAATTAATATTTGAGCTAACACTGTAATTACAACAATCCAAAAAACACTTTTTGTAAAATATACCGTTATAACTATCAAAATTGTTGAAATAATATTAAAAAATGATGATAATTTGGTTAAAATATCAAATCTTTTTTTACCATTTATTAAATTTGGATAAAATCCAGAAAAAGAATAAAATGGAAAGATAAAAGATAATATCAAAAAAATCAACATTACATCAAATCTTCCATAAAAATACTCATAAATGGAAAATCCCAACAATAACAAACTTCCAAACCAACTCCATTTAAAAACTTCTTTCAGAGCTCTAAAATATGTTCCTTCATAACCTTTTGCAACTGCCTGAACAACTGCAACACCCATTCCAGGAAGTGTAAAAATTCCTGCAATACCTAAAACTGTTATTGCAAAACTATACTCTCCAAAAACTTCTTTTGACAATAAATTGGCAAAAACTATACTTAAAATAAACCCCTTTAAAGTTCCGAAGAACTGCCCAACACTTAACCAAAACCCTCCTTTTATAAAATAGGGGAGATCTAAACCTACCTTTGAAGAATACTTCTTTGTAAGATTATATATCTTATCTTTTAAATTGTTGTAGTGTTTCTTTAACATATAAACCCCGAGTTTTAAATTTTACTTTTTAATAATTTCTCAAAAATCTTTTTATATTCTTCAACAGAGCTCTGCCAATTAAAATTATCTTTTATAAATTTTTTTGCATTTTTCCCGTAAATTTCTATTAATTCTTTATTTTTAATTAATTTAATAATTCCATTTTTAATTTGTTCAGGACTGTTATCTTTTAACAAAATACCTGTGTTTCCATCAATAATGACTTCATCTCCACCTTCATAAGGACTTGCAACAATAGCCTTTCCACAACACATTGCCTGTAATAGTGAGCTCGACAAACCGCCACCCTTATAAGATGAGTGAATATAAATATCAGACGCTTTAACAATCCCTATTGCATCTTTAAAATCTTTTTTCCCAGTGAAATAAATACCGTTATCCAAATAATCTCCTGAAAGTTTTTTAAGTCTTTCTAAGTCTTCACCATAACCTACAATAATTAAAACAGTTTTTTCTTTTATATTTTTTGGGAGCTCCCTATATGCCTTAATAATATTCTCAACACCTTTCCATTTATATAAACGACCAACAAAACATAATCTTAATTTGTTTTTAAATTTTTCCTTTATATTATTATTTTCTTTTATGCTTTCAATATGTTCTATTTCCAATCCTCTATATACAATGGGAATATTATTATCTTCAATAAAATTCTCCACAATAAAATTTTTAACTGCCTTTGATATTGCTATTACACAGTCGGATTTTTTAAAGATTATGTTTCCAATTATTTTATCATAAAAATAGGCCAGTTTATTTGTAAATTCATTTTCTACTTTAATAAATGCACTTCCATGCTCAACATGGATTAAGTTTTTTCTATTCCATCTAAATTTTGCAAAAAGAAATCCCAAAAATGTATTTGAAAAAAATCTTGTTCTTGTCATCACAATATCGAAATCTATTTTATACAAATTAAAAAACATCTTCCAAAATTTAATATTAAAAATATTTGGGACCGGATAATTCGATATGATTTCGAATGCAGGGTATCGATAAACCTTAACATTATCGTGCCTTATTTCAAACTCTTTATACTTTGGGATATTTGGTGCAAATATATAAATATCATAATTTTTATCATTAGATAAATATTTTACAAATTCATCCACATGAGTTTCCAATCCTCCTATATGTGGGACATAATACCCCGAAAAGATAATTAACCTAATCCTCATAATTTACATCTACTTTTATTTTTTATTATTATTTATTTTTTATAATCTCAACACACTTAAATAAATTCTTAGCAGTAAAATCTGCATCTGTTTTCTCATCATCATATAGTATTCTTATGGTTTTACAACCTACACTCTTTCCACAAATAATGTCGCTCTCACTATCTCCAATCATCCAGCTTTTATTGAAATCCATATTCCATTTTTCCTTAGCTTTTAAAAGCATGCCGTTTTTTGGTTTTCTACAATCGCATGTTCCATCTAGATGGGGACAATAGTATATATCGTCTATCTCAGGCAATTGTTTTAGCATATACTCATGAACAACTTTTAAATCATTCTCAGTCATTATACCCTTTGCAATTCCCTGCTGGTTGGTAATTACTATCAATAAATAACCCATCTTTTTAAATTCAATTAATGCATCTTTTACCTTTGGCAATATCTCAAATTCTTCTATTTTTTTAACATAGTCCCCAATTAACCGTTTATTAATAACCCCGTCCCTATCAAGGAATATTGCTTTATTCATATTTTCCCTTTATTCTCTTTTAGTATCAATTCTATGTTTATTTGAAATAACGATTGATGATATTATATGGTTATTTACCAAACAACTCTTCCAAACTAACTGTTGCAGTTCCAACTTTTCCAACTACTATTGAGCTCGCCTTATTTGCCAGTTTAACTGCATCGACTAAATCATATTTTTTACTTAAAGCATAACCAAGTGTAGCAATATAGGTATCTCCTGCACCAGAAACATCGTGGATTTCCCTTACCTCTGTTGGGATGTGGTGTATCTCATTGTCAAGTGTAATTAGTGTCGAACCTTTTTCACTTCTCGTAATTACCACATTTGTATTATACCTATCTACAATTTCCAATCCTGCTTTTTCAACATCTTCATTGTTGTTTTTTATTTCCCTTCCAACAATTCCAGAGGCTTCTTTTAAATTTGGTTTTATTAAAAATACATTTTTATATAAGTGTATATTATCAGGTTTTGGGTCTATTAATATTCTGCCTTTAAATTGTTTTTTTATATTTTTCATTAAATCTTCTGTAATTACCCCTTTTGCATAATCTGAAATTATCAATATATCTGGATTAAATTCTACTATTTTATCAACAAACATCTTTGAATAATTACAATTTAGTGGATGCTTTTCCTCGTAATCTACCCTTAAAAGTTGCTGATTATAGCCTAATGCAACAAATCTATGTTTTACTATTGTAGGTCGTCCATCGGTTATAAAGTGGTATTTTATATTCTTTTTTTTGCATAATTCAGCCATTTGCATTCCAAAATTGCCGTTTTCATTACATACTCCCAATAAAACAACATCCTCATCCAAAGATGCGATATTGTTTGCAACATTTCCTGCTCCTCCAAGTGCGTATTTCTCTTCGACTACGTTCAATACAGGAACTGGTGCTTCTGGATTTATCCGTTCAACCTTTCCGTAAGTGTATTTATCAAGCATTACATCCCCTAAAACACATATCATTTTTTCCCTCCACTGTTTTTGTTTTTTATTTATTCATTATTTATTCCTTGTATTTTTCCAAAACCCATTCAATTATATTTGTTGTAGAAAATCCCTCAATCAATGGGATTATTTTTACTTTTCCACCATATTCTTTAATTATTTTTGATTCTGGCAAATCTTCTTCGTTATAGTCCCCTCCTTTCACATGAATATCCGGTTTTATAATTTTTATTAAATTTATTGGAGTTTCTTCATCGAATGGAACTACAAAATCGATTGATTTTAAATTATCCAGAATATATACTCTTGATTCCAATGGAATAATGGGTCTTTTATCTCTTTTTATTTTTTTTATGGATTCATCAGAGTTAATACCAACTATTAAAACATCTCCAAATCTTTTTGCATGATTTAAATATTCAACATGCCCTTTATGAACTATATCAAAACACCCATTTGTAAAAACAATTTCTAAATTTTGGGCTTTTAGCTCACTTACTATATTTTTTAATAGATTTCTATCGTTAATTATCATGATTTCACATAATTATTTTTATTTTTTTATTTTTTATAATTCTTTTTCAACTTCTTCACATATTACATGATATATCGTTAAATGACATTCCTGTATTCTTGCGGTATTGTTTGAATCAACAGTTAATGGTAAATCAACGATGTTCTTTAACTTTCCTCCATCCTTTCCAAGTAATCCGATGGTATATATTCCCATTTCTTTTGCCTTATTAACTGCATTTATTACATTTGTGGAGTTTCCACTTGTGGATATTCCAACCAAAACATCCCCTTCCTTACCTAATGCCTCAACCTGCCTTTCGAATATTTTATCAAATCCATAATCGTTTCCAATTGCTGTCAAAATAGACGTATCTGTTGTAAGGGCTATTGCTGGAAATCCCTTTCTTTCTAATTTGAATCTTCCCACTATTTCTGCGGCAAAGTGCTGAGCATCTGCGGCACTTCCACCATTCCCACATATTAATATTTTATTTCCATTTTTTAAGGAATTTTTTATTATTTCAATACATTTTTTTAAATTTTCTTCATTTTTATTTATAAAATCCATCTTTACATCTACTGACTCTTTAAAGTGATTTTTTAACATGATGCACCCCTTTCATTATTTTATCAGGAATATTTAAAAAATATACAGATACATGTATATATTATTAAAAAAGGCATATAAATTATTTTTCGCCATGAACAAATTTTTCAAACATTGCATTATCCCAAGTCCCAAAATAAGTGTGTTTTCCAGTTAAATTTAAATAGTTTAATGTTAAGTTTTCCTTGAAATATAAAAGTTTCGGAGCTCTTGCAAAAACATTTATTTTATTTCCCTCCACAAGTATAAAAAATGGTTGCATGTAGTTTATTTTTGGATGAGAATATGCCGTATTTACAATAACAGGATAGTGCTGTCCATCTATGGAACCAAAAACCCAGCCCTTTATTTTATCGAGAAGTGATTGTTTTATATAGATATACTGGCAGGGATAGGTTTTATTATTGTATGTAAGGATGGTATATCCAATTTCCATATTATTCAATTTTTTATTAAACAATCTTATGGATTTTGCCAATTTCATTTTATATTCCTTAACAAGCTTTTCATCTGGTAGTTTTTGATATATTATACATCTTTCAACTTCATCGTATCTTTTTAATTTGCAGAGTGCATTTAATTTTGAAATATATTCCTTTAATTCCATGCTGTATTTTTTTAAATAATAGCATTTCCCAAATATTAATTTTGGAGCATATTTTACATATTCTTTTGGTATTTTAGTGGTAATTTTATTTAATAGAAGATTTCCAAGTTTATTTCGTTCATTGTCGTTTAAATTTACCAACCTATCATTTGGATTAAATCCATTATTTTTTAAAAATAAAATAGACTGAGATTCATTTTTAAACAGTGGAACTTCATTAAAATATGACAGCGACCTAAATAATGGATAATTTTTTCCATACAACAATAAATCATCTTTTTCAACAATGCCTAAATTTTTAAAATAATTCTTGTATATTGATATATCGTTGTTTTTGTAGAGCTCCCCCAATATTTTAGAAAAATAAATTGCATCATCATGATTATTTGATGATATAATATTATATAATACATCGGATAACATACTATAAATTAACCATTAATCATTATTTATAATTTACTGGTTTTATATTGGTGATATTATGAAACTATTTGGAACGTCGGGTATAAGAATGAAAAACTTAAATCCAGAGATTGCATATAAAATAGGATTTGCAGTATCTCAGATAGCGAAAAATGTTGTAATAGGGCGGGACACCAGAACAACAGGAGGATTAATTAAAAATGCACTTATTACGGGGCTTTTAAATGGAGGGTCCGATATAACAAACATAGGTATTGTTCCAACACCGACTCTTGGTTTTTCGGCTAGAAATTATGATGTAGGTATTATGATAACGGCATCCCACAATCCACCAGAATATAACGGCATAAAGCTTTTTAATAAGGATGGAACTGCATTCAGACCAGAGCAGGAAAAGCAGATTGAAAAAATTGTATCTAACAAGGATTTTAAAAGAGCAGACTGGAATTGTGTTGGAAGTGTTTGGAAGGATGAAACCGCAATAAAAAAGTATATGGATTTTATTCTTGAAAATGTGGATATAAACAAACCTTTCAATGTTGTTGTAGATTGTGCAAATTCAGCCGGTTGTGTAGCCTCACCTTATTTATTTACCGATGTAGGAGCTCATGTAATATCTATAAATGCCCACATTGATGGAAGGTTTGTTGGAAGAATGCCGGAGCCTAATGAGAAGAATTTATATGAAACTATGAAAATGATAAAAGGTCTGAATGAAAATAAAGATAAAAATAATGATAATAATATTAATGGCGGTAGATATATAGGAATTGCCCATGATGGCGATGCCGATAGAATGATAGCCATAGATGAAAAAGGAAGATTAACTGATTTTGATAAACTGCTTGCCGTATTTTCCAGATATATTGTAGAAAAAACCGGTCAAAAAGCAATAATTACCACAGTGGATGCTTCAATGGCTGTTGATGAGTATTTAAAAGATTTAAATGTGAAAGTAATTAGAACAAAAGTGGGAGATGTTGCAGTTTCAGAGGCATTGAATAAATATAATGCTATTTTTGGTGGGGAGCCATCGGGAACATGGATTCATAAGGATATACATTTAACTCCTGATGGGATTTTATCGGGATTGAGAATTTTGGAGATGATGGAATTCTATGGTAAAGAATTATGTGAGCTCATGGATGAGGTTCCATCATATGTAAATTTAAGAGAAAAAATTCCATGTCCCGATGATAAAAAAGTGAATGTAATGAATCATGTAATTGAAAATGGAGAAAAAATATATAATGTAATCCCTGAGACAATTGACGGAGCTCGGTTTAATTTAGAGGATGGATGGGTGCTTATACGACCTTCTGGAACTGAGCCTTATATTAGAGTGAGAGTTGAAGCAAAAGATTATAGGGTGGCAAAGGAGCTCTTGGAAAAAGGTATCAAATTGATTAAAATGGAAAATGAATATTATGATAAATGAATTATATTTTAGATTATTATTTATTAATTATTATGAGATTTATTATTCTTCCTTAGGTCTATATATAACTTCTAGGTGTGGATAAGCTATTTCAACATCCTTTTCTTTTTCAAATTTTGTAAGTATATTTTCTATAATTTTAGTTTTTATATCTGCCCATTCAAATGCATCAACTAAATATCTTACTTTTATTTCTATACTGCTGTCTAATAGTTTTATCCTAACAATAGGTTTATCGCAGATTTTTGCCCTTGTAAATAGTCTGGGTTTGTTCTTCCAAACTTCCGCGAGCTCCTGCATCATATCTCCAACAACCTCATTACAAGCTTCAAAAACAAGTTTCTCAGCCTTTCTCCAATTACTTTCATAAGTTATTGTTACTGTTACATTATCCCAAACATACGAAGAACCTTTTGTATAATTTGTTATGGCATTTGTTAAAACATAGGCATTTGGAATAGTTAAATTTCGTCCTGTTGGCTCTTTATCCACTTCTTTTAAATAGATATGCATGGTGTCTATTTTATATACATCTCCCATTCCTACATCCTTTATATATATTCTATCGTTGATTTTAAAAGGTCTTGTTAAAATAAGATGTACCCATCCTGCAAAATTCATAATAGGTCGTTGTAAGGCAAAAGTCAATGCTGCACCTATTAAACCAAGGGACATTATAATGGAACCTATACCTCTATACAATAGTGAAATTGCAAGTAATCCTGAAATAAACCAGATTATATATTTAAATACCAGTGCAAACATTGGATAATCTCTTAACTCCCCTTTTTTTTCAAAAAATTTTCTTATTAATTCCAAGGATATATCTAAAAATATCAATGTTCCAAGGAATAATACTACTAATATAATTACCTTATCGCTGTATATTTCAAATATTGGTACATACTGATATATATTTAATGTTGTTCCCAAATAATACAATATACTAAGTAAAATTATTATTTTAATCAAAAACTTAGCATTAAATATTAAATTTTTGTTAATCATATTTTCCCTTAGATTATATTTTTAATTAAAAAATTTTAATTTTTTATTTTAAATAAATTTTTATATGTATGTTGTAAAATAATTATTAAAATATCTTTTAGGTTTTTATGTAGTTATATTAATAATAAAAATTATAAAATTATATATTATACTTAAATAAAAACGGTGAAATTATGCATATAAAAATTAACAACGGTATCAATGAATGTGATGTCTATTTAATAGGAACAGCTCATGTATCTGGCGAGAGCATAAATGAGGTTGAGAGGGCAATATCTAATATAAACCCTGATTTGATAGCTGTTGAATTGGATAAAGATAGGTTTTTTGCCATTACAAATAATAATGTTGGTAAGATGAAAAATAATGGTAAAAATAATATTGATATATTAAAATTAATAAAAGAAGGAAATATAGGTATTTTTTTGATTCATACTATTTTAGCGAATTTTCAAAAAGATATTGGGGAGAAGTTTGGTATAAAACCAGGTAGTGAAATGAAAAAGGCGGTGGATTTAGCTATAGAATATGGCAAACCAATATCTTTAATAGATAGACCTATAAATATTACATTGAAACGTGCATTGAAAAGCATGAGTTTTAAAGAAAAATTAAGTTTTTTATTTGGGATTTTTGATGATAAAAATAATCCAGAATTGGATGAAAAATCATTAAATGAAATGATAAATAATGCGGAAGATTTGATTAAAATTTTAAAAGAAATGTCTCCATCAATATATAAAGTTCTTGTAGATGAAAGGGACAAATTTATGGCAAAAAATATTTTTGAAATTAGTAAAGAAAAGGAAAAAATACTGGCAGTTGTGGGAGCAGGTCATTTAAAAGGAATAGCCAATTATCTAAAAAAGCTTGAAAAAAATGAAATAGATATAAATTTAAAGGAATTAATGGAGATAAAAAAGGGGAAAAATTATTTTAAAATAATATTTTCGGCAATAGTATTGTGTATTATATTATATGGATTTTATTCAATATCTTCAAATCCTGAAGCCCTAAAAAAATTAACTATTGACTGGATATTTATAAATGGTAGTTTATCAGCACTCGGTGCAATCCTTGCCCGTGGGAAGATTCCATCAATTATTTCGGCATTTCTTGCAGCACCAATAACCTCTTTGATTCCAGTAATTGGAGCAGGTTATGTTGCAGGGCTTGTTGAGTTAAAATACAGGGGTATTACATCAGAGGATATTGATGAATTGTTCAACTCCGATGATTTAAAAAGGTTAATGAATAACAATATAATAAGAGTTTTAATGGTTGCAACACTTTCCAGTATTGGAAGTGCCATTGGGACATTTTATTTTGTTCCAGGATTTTTGCATTTATTTTGGTAAATAAAAAAGATAAAAAGATAATAAAAATAGTTTATAATAACTATATATATAGAAATGTTAGTTTTTTAGTATGTCTTTGCAACTGCGATATACTCTTTTCCGTCGTATTCAGTGGTTCCAAGAACAGAGGCATCTATTAAATCTTCAAACTCTTCGTTGTATATATCTTTATTATATGGTATCAAAATTATTCCCTTTTTCTCTGCAAGTGTTTCTTTTATCTTATCTGTGAGGGCTCTACTATATCCATCATCTATTACGGTAATGAATGAATTTACTCTTTCATTAGCTTTTTCTTTAATTGTTTCCATTATGGAATCCATTATATTGTTTATTTCATTTAAGTCCTCTTCATCTATTTGGAATTTTTCTTCTGTATCTCTTCTGAATAATGTAATCTTTTTATTCTTTATATCTCTTGGACCCAATTCAATCCTAAGTGGCACCCCTCTTAGTTCCCAGTCGTTGAATTTCCTACCTGGCCTTATGTCTCTATCATCAAGTTTTACTCTAAATCCTTTTTCTTTTAATAAGTTATATACTTGTTTTGCCTTATTAATTACAATTTCTTCTTTTCCTTTAAATAATAGTGGAACAATTACTATCTGAATCGGTGCAACATTTGGTGGAAGAATAAGCCCTTTTTCATCCCCATGGAGTGCTATAATTGATGCAATTACCCTATCGGATATACCGTAGCATGTTTGATATGCATAGTCCTTTCCACCGTCTGCGGTTTCAAACTCCAACTCAAAGGTTTTTGCAAAATTCTGCCCTAAATTATGGACTGTTCCTATTTGCATAGTTTTTCCATCTGGGAATATGGTATCAAATGCCATAGTGTATTCTGCACCTGGGAATTTATCCCATTCTGGTCTTTTTGATATGATTGTTGGAATGCCGAGCTCATCAAAGAAATTTTTATATATGCCTATTGCTTCCCTTACCTGGTTTTCAGCATCCTCTTTTGTAGCATGGGCTGTGTGGGCTTCCTTAAATGTCATGATTTCTCTTAATCTAATAAGAGGTCTTGTATGCTTTGTTTCATATCTAAATGTATTTACAACTTGATAAACCTTTATTGGAAGGTCTGTATGCACCTTTATCCACAACTTCATCATATAGTATATGGGTGTTTCAGAAGTAGGTCTTAAAGCAAGTTTTACATCAAGAGGCGCTGTTCCACCATGGGTCACCCAATAAACTTCATCTTCAAATCCTTTTATATGCTCCCCCTCCTTTGCAAGAAGGTCTTCTGGGATGAGCATTGGAAATAGTGCTTCCTCATGCTCTGATTCATCGAGCATGTTTCTTATTATTTCAAATACATACCTTCTTATTTTAAAGCCATAAGGTAGATAAACACCACATCCTTTTATTGGATATCTTAAATCGTATATTTCCGCTTTTTCAAGTATATTTCCATACCACTCTGAGAAATTTTCCACTGTTTCACCTATTATTAATATATATTATAATATTTTCTAACTGTAAAAATACATAAAAATACATAAAAATGAAATACTAAATGAAAATATAAATAAAATATTATTTAAATTATTTATAAATATACCATATAGTATATTATGCATCATAACATAAAAAACTATTTTAAAATATGTATATTTATTATGGTAATTTATTATAACATTTATTATATCATTGTTTTAATAAAAAGGAAGAAAAAGGAAAAAAGGTAAGAGGTATAAACATGTCAGTTGATTTTGTTAAAATTGCGGAAAAATGGCAAAAAAGATGGGAAGAAGACAGAATATTTGAAGCGGATGCTGGAAATCCAGAAGAACCAAATAAAAACGAAAATAAGTTTTACATAACTGCGGCATTTCCATACTTAAACGGTGTTTTACATGCGGGACATTTAAGAACCTTCACAATTCCAGAAACAATTGCAAGATATCATAGAATGAAAAATAAAAATGTTTTATGGACTTTTGGATACCATGTAAGTGGAACCCCAATATTGGGACTTGCTGAGCTCATAAAAAAACAAGATGAACATACACTTTGGGCATATAATACCTTACATAATATACCTATGGATGATTTATTGACATTAAACACACCAGAGAACATTGTAAAATATTTCTCAAAAAAGGCTACTGAATCATTTAAAAAAATGGGATTTTCACTTGACTGGAGGAGAAACTTTAAAACGGACGATGAAACATTTAAAAAGTTCATAGAATGGCAGTTTTTAAAGTTAAAGGAAAAAGGATATATTAAAAAAGGCTCCCACCCTGTTAGATACTGTCCAAGTTGTGATAACCCTGTGGAAGACCACGATTTATTAAAGGGAGAAGAGGCAACACTTATTGAATATGTGCTTTTAAAATTTAAGTTAAAAATGGATATAAATGGAAAAGAAGAAGAATGCATCATGCCTATGGCTACCCTTAGACCTGAAACAATATTTGGTGTAGTAAATGCTTGGATTAACCCGGATGAAACCTATTATATAATAAAAGTTTATGATGAGATTCAAAATTCCGACAGCGAGGATATAACGCTAAAATACAACGGCATATGGATTGTCAGCAAAGAAGCATCTGAGAAGCTTAAAAATCAAGATAAAAAAGTAGAATTAATAAAAGAAATAAAAGGAAGTGAATTAGTTGGAAAAACTGTAATAAATCCTATTACAAACAAGGAAGTGCCAATATATCCTGCAACCTTTGTTGAAACAGAAATCGGAACAGGATGTGTAATGAGTGTTCCAGCACACGCTCCTTATGATTATGTTGCTTTAAGGGATTACTATAACAGCATTGGAAAGGAATTAACTGACGATGAATTGATACCCCTTATAAAAATAGATGGATATGGAAAATATCCTGCAAAGGAAATTGTAGAAAAAATGGGAATAAAAGACCAAAATGATGAGGAGAATTTAGAAAAGGCAACAAACAAAATCTACAAGGATGAATTCCACAAAGGTATATTAAATGAAAACTGCGGAGAGTATGAAGGCATCGCTGTAAGAGATATAAAAGACAAACTTACAAAGGATTTAATTAACAAAGGGATTGCAGAGATTCTTTATGAATTCTCAGAACCTGAGGTTGTTTGTAGATGCGGAACAAAATGCGTTGTAAAAACAGTTAAAGGGCAATGGTTCATTACATACTCAGATGAGGAATGGAAGAAAAAGGCTCATGAATGCGTAGATAAGATGAACTTTATCCCAGAATCAATAAGGGTGGATTTCCACAATAAAATTGACTGGATGAAGGATAAGGCATGTGCAAGGAAAAAAGGGCTTGGAACAAGGCTTCCATTTGATAAAAATTGGATGATTGAGAGCCTTTCAGACAGCACCATATATATGGCATACTACACAATAGCAAAGACAATAAATACAAACAATATAAAACCTGAGCAACTCCTTCCAGAATTATTCGACTATGTGTTCTTTGGAAAAGGAGATATAAAGGAGGTTTCAAAAAACACAAATATAGATGTCGAGCTCATAGAGGAAATGAGAAAAGAATTTTTATACTATTATCCTTTGGATTGGAGATGTTCGGCAAAAGACCTTGTGCCTAACCACCTAACATTTATGATATTTAACCATGTAGCACTGTTCGATGAGGAGTTTTGGCCAAGAGGCATTGTTGTAAATGGATATGTAACAATAGAAGGTAAAAAACTTTCAAAATCAAAGGGTCCTGTTCTTCCAGTAATGGAAGTTGCTGAAAAATACGGTCCTGATGTTGGGAGGTTTTACATCACCACCTGTGCCGAGCTTCCGCAGGATGCAGATGTTAAGTTTAAAGAGATGGAGAAGGCGAGGGATAATTTAATTAAATTCTACGAGTTAGCAGAGGATGTAAAGGATATTGACAATAATTTAAATGAATTGGATGAATTATCAACAATTGATAAATGGCTATTGCATAGAGCCCATAATGCCATAAAAATAGCAGATGAATCTTATGATAAATTCCACCTTAGAAAAGTGGGAATATTGTTCTATGGTCTTATGAATGATTTAAGATGGTATAGGAGGAGAGGAGGGAATAATAAGAACATATTGAGGGAAGTAGTTGAAATATGGACAAAGATACTTGCACCTATGACACCCCATTTATGTGAAGAGATATGGGAGCTCCTAGGTAAAGATGGATATGTATCAAAGGAATCTTTCCCAGTAGCTGATGAAAAATATATCGATGAATCCCTTGATTTAGGAGAGGAGTTCATAAAATCCACAATGGAAGATATAAGGAACATTATGGATGTTGCAAAAATAAAACCAGAAAAAATATATTTATACACATCAGATGAGTGGAAATATGAGATTTTAAAAATCATGAATGAAAACAGGGATAAAAATGTAAAACAGATAATGCCTATCATAATGAAACTTGACAAAAACTCTTCGAGTTTTTGTAAGTCAGCGAATTCGAAGAATTCACTTCGAAATACTGAGTTTAGAAGATATGGAAAGGAAATTCCAAAACTCATAAACGAAATAATGAAAATTGGAATAAAACCTATCATCGATGAGGTTATGGTATTAAGGGATGCAAAGGAATTCCTTGAAAAAGAATTTGGATGCGAAATTATTATAAACGGCGAAGATAAAGCAAACAAAAAGAGATTCGCAATACCTTATAAGGTTGCTATCTATATGGAATGATTTTTCTATAAAATTATTTATTTTAACCCTTTCCATAATGAGGGTATTCATATATAACCTATAAAATATCAATATTAAACTAAAATATAAGGTGTAGATATGCTTTTAAAAAACCTAATTAGTTATAATAAGGCTAAAAATATAGTATTTAATAGTTTCGATGAAATGATGAAACATAAGTATAAGATTGTTGATATCCTGAGCTCATATAATAAAATTTCTTTTGAAGATATACGAACTCCAATGAATTTACCAATGTTTAATAAATCCGCAATGGATGGATATGCTGTAATGGCAAAAGATACTTTTGGAGCTTCTGAAAATAATCCGATAATTTTAAATTTAGTTGATGAAAATCCAAATAACGCAGAAATTGGAACTGATATGTGTATAAAACTATCCACAGGAATGCCCATACCAAAGGGGGCAAATGCCGTAGTGATGAAGGAATACTGTATTGAAGAAGATGGATTTGTGGAAGTTAGAAAGGGGGTTCATCCCTATGAAAATGTGGCAAGAATTGGAGAGGATGTAAAAAAAGGAGATTTAATAATAAAAAAAGGGGAAGTAATTACACCATACCATATAGCACTATTATCATCGTCAGGTATAAAAAATATTAAGGTTTATGATTTAAAAATAGGATTAATATCTACTGGGGATGAATTGGTTGATTTGGATGATTTTAACGATATAGATGAATTAAAAAATGAGTATAAAATAGTAAATTCAAACTCACCTATGCTTTATTCGTTAATAAAAGAAACCGGACTTACACCTACAATATACAAAAGAGCAAGGGACAATAAGGAAGAAATAAAAAATACCATATTAAAGGCACTCGATGAGAATGATGTAATAATCACAACTGGCGGAACATCCGTTGGGGATAGAGACTATACAGTTGAAGTGATTAAAGAGATAGGGAATATATTAATACATGGAGTTCAAATAAGACCTGGAAAACCCTTTGGATTTGCAAAATGTGTTCTAAATGATGAAGAAAAATTCATATTTATACTGTCGGGGTATCCAGTAGCCTCTGCTGTTCAATTTGAGTTGTTTTTTAGAAATTATTTTAGGGCTCGAAAATATGTTTATCTTCCGTTGAATAGAAACATTGCATCCACACTTGGAAGGACGGATGTCGTCAGGATAAAATTAATAAATAAAAATAATAAAACCTATATTGAACCTTTGAGAATAACAGGAAGTGGGGTTATATCTTCAATAACAAAGGCTGATGGTTATGTAATTATAAATGAAAATATTGAGGGGTACGAAAAGAGTAGTATTTTAAAGGCATATCTCTTTTAAGGAAAAAGAAAAAAATAAAAATTAAGAATTATTATAATAAAATAAATATAAAAAATAAAAAAGAATGTTTTAATTATAATCTAATAATAAAAGGGGTTTTTTATGTTTGAACGTTATATTAAAGAACCATTTAAATATGCTACGTCCGATTGGAAAAAAATATTCGTTGGTGGAGTGCTGAATATTATAGCTATTTTGCCATTGGAACTACTTTCTGCCATGATAGGTGTTATTAGTTATTCTGGCAGTAGATTTGGAACATATACCCCATCAATAGAGGGTTTAACTACAATGATTGCTATATTTGTAGTGCTTTCTTTATTTACCATAATAATCTCAATTATATTGATGGGATATTATATAACTATATCAAAAAATACCATTGAATCCATAGATACTCTTCCAGAGTGGGAAAACTTTGGAACTTTCATTAAAAATGGATTTTTATACTATGTAGCTTTGCTGATTTTTGGGTTTGTAGTTATAGGATTACCCATAATATTGATGAGTGCATTATTATTTATACCTGTATATAACCATATAAGCAATTACCACCCAAATATGAATATAATTATAGGTCTGTTGCTGTTTATTTTAGTGATATGTATATTAGCCATATTGGCTATATTATATATACCTCTTGCAACGGTAAATTTTGCTAAAAAAGGATTTGAGGGGTTTTTTGAGTTTAAATACATACTTAAATTAATATCTTTAAAGTATATTGTACTGTTGATACTATTGTGGTTAATATTTGTAGTAATCAGTGCTTTAATAAATTTGCCTGCCATGGTGTTATCCATATTATCTGAGCTCTCATACAACACCACAATGCTTTATATCTCAAAAGTGTTGTATGCCATTACAGGAGGATTTACATCCTTCTTTTTATCTGTGATATATTATAGGTCTATATCAAACTATTATGTCGATAAATTAAAGAAATTAAAAAATTAATAATATTAATTAAGTAAATGTGAAAATAAATTATTTTTTGTTTTTCAAATATTCTTCCCAGTCCTTCATAAACCTATCAATACCTTTATCGGTTAATGGGTGGTTAAACATTTTATCCAATACTGCAAATGGAATTGTAGCAATATCTGCTCCGAGCTCAGCTGCTTCTATTACATGCATTGGATGTCTTACAGATGCCACAATTATCTCCGTTTTTATGTCGTAGTTTCTGAATATCTGAACAATTTCAGCTATTAACTGCATACCGTTTTGACCAATATCATCCAATCTTCCAACGAATGGGGATACATAGGTAGCTCCTGCTTTTGCAGCCATTAATGCCTGATTTGCTGAGAATATAAGGGTAACATTTGTTTTTATTCCTTCTTTTGATAAAACATTAACTGCCTTCAATCCTTCCTTTGTCATGGGTATTTTAATTACAACATTATCTGCAAGTTTTGAGAGCTCTCTAGCCTCTTTTATCATGCCTTCTGCATCAAGGGCTATTACTTCGGCACTCACTGGACCATCCACTATTGAACATATCTCTTTAATTACTTCGTGAAAATCTCTTCCTTCCTTTGCGATGAGTGTTGGATTTGTTGTAACGCCATCAACTAATCCAATTTCAGTAAATTCCCTAATTTTATTAACATTTGCAGTATCTAAGAAAAACTTCATTTTTTCACCTTTTTAATTTTTTAATATTATTTTATAATTATTTTAATTTAATTTTTATATAATTGCAAATATATTATAATTTATTATTTTATTTATTATCTATTATTTTATTATCTATACTACATAAAAATATGTTAAGAAGATTATTAATTTTTTATAAATTTTTACCCATATATACCCCAACTCGTTCATATCCCAACCTTCTATAATATTCTCTTACACCGATACCGCTTGTAATCAGTAATCTATTTTTATCGAACTCCTCTTTTGCTATTCTTTCAGCCTCCTTTAATAACAATTTACCATATCCCTTATGTTGCCATGTGGTCTCCTTATTTTCCTTTTCGGTTAATTTTTGCTCCTGACCGCACACATGCAGCTGTCTAACTAATGCTGTTTTGTCATCTATCTCTGGTCTGAATGGTTTATAAGGCATTCTTAACCTTAAATATCCAATAAGTATGTCATTTTTAACATCTTCATATGATAAAAATATTTCTGTTCCACCACTTGCAATATAATCCTCCCTACATAATTTTATATTTTCAATATCAGGAATAACTCCTTTTTTATACATTACATGTCCAACTTCCCTACATCTTATACATTTACACTTTATGCCTTTTTTATCAAGGTTTTTATAGACCAGTTCTCCTAAATTACTTTTTTTAACCCCATCTTCAATTGCTGTTGCAGGAATATCCCGCTGTATTCGTGAAGTTCTTACCCATTTTGGCATTATGGATTTTGCATATGTAATAAGTTCAATGGCTTCATCATCGTTTATAGGTTTAAATTCTCCCTTTTCCCATATCTTATATAATTCAGTCCCTTTTATTACAAGACAAGGATATATTTTTATTAAATCAGGTTTAAAATCTGGATTGTTGAATATTTCATAAAATACTTTTTTATCTCTTTCTTTTGAAGATTTTGGAAGTCCAGGCATAATATGATATGATACCTTTAAACCACTATCCTTTAAAAGCTGAGTTGCCTCTATGGAGTCTTCAACTGTATGACCTCTTTTTACATATTCCAAAATATCGTTGTATATTGTTTGAACTCCAAGCTCTACCCTTGTAGTACCTAATTTAAGCATTTGATTTATTTCCTTTTCTTTACAGTAATCAGGTCTTGTTTCAATTGTAATAGCCACGCATCTGTGCTTCGATGTTTCGTTTATTTTCTGAGCCTCTTCAAGTGTTTTCGATACTGTGGCATTCATGGCATCGAGGCATCCCTTTATAAAATTATCTTGATATTCAATAGGTCTTGCTGGAAATGTTCCCCCCATTATAATTAACTCTATTTTATCGGTTGGATGTCCAACTTTTTCAAGTTGCTCAATTCTCTCCTTTGTTTGAATATATGGGTTAAATTTATACATGAGACCCCTCATTGTGGCAGGTTCTCTTCCTGTATAACTCTGAGGAACATCTCCAAAAGTGCTTTCAATTCCACCTGGGCAAAATAAACATTTTCCATGAGGGCATTTATCGGGGGATGTCATCACTGCCACAACTGCAACCCCCGACAATGTTCTAATTGGTTTTTTTCTAAGAAATGGCAGTATTTCTTTCTTCTCATCCTCTGTTGCATATCTTATTATTTCCGAATTTGGAGGAAAACCGATATTTAAATCAAATTTTTTTAAACACTGTGCCTTGATATCTTCAACCTTTTGTTTTTTTTTCTTTGATGTAAGGGAATTTAACTTGTCCTTGTTTAACAATAATTTATTGATTATACACCTTATAAATTTTTTATAATTATTATCGCCTTTATTAAAATTATTCATAATACCACCAAAAACATTGGATTTATATATTATAAAAGTAATATAGTTATTTGTAAAATAATGTAGATAATATTTAAAAATATAAATGAAATAGATATATAAAAATATAAATAATATAAACT
>NZ_WAKW01000017.1 GCF_015523155.1 Methanothermococcus sp. | reverse complement strand
GTTAAAATCAGACCATTGATGGATGGAAATATTTTTCTCATTTTAGTTATACTAGCGTTTTAATTTATGTTAAAATCAGACCATTGATGGATGGAAATATTATTTCCATATCAAATTCGTTAGTGTCTTCATACAGTTAAAATCAGACCATTGATGGATGGAAATTAAAATGCCGTTTAAAAAATGTGTCCCTTTTTTGCTCTCGTTAAAATCAGACCATTGATGGATGGAAATAACAAAGGAAAGCGATTAGTAGATGCAGAGCTCCAGTTAAAATCAGACCATTGATGGATGGAAATCACTATGATTGCAAATGATGCGAGGACTGGGGCGTAGTTAAAATCAGACCATTGATGGATGGAAATGTCGTTCGTGCAAAATAAGCATGTTCTCCTATTTTTTTGTTAAAATCAGACCATTGATGGATGGAAATATTAGCACATGCAATCTCATCAGCAGTTCAAAACACATCTGTTAAAATCAGACCATTGATGGATGGAAATTAAATGCACTCAAAAGGCTACCGTTCAGTGTCATATTCTTGTTAAAATCAGACCATTGATGGATGGAAATATATACAGGAGGGGCTCCATAGGACCATAATTGGCAGGGTTAAAATCAGACCATTGATGGATGGAAATAAAAATCCATTACTTTTTTAGTTAGTGAAAATTGTGTTAAAATCAGACCATTGATGGATGGAAATAAGTCATTGGGCGAAGAAATTCGCCAGTGAGTTGGAAAGTTAAAATCAGACCATTGATGGATGGAAATATTGAACTCGAGTTGGTATGGAGGACAGGACTTCAAAGAGTTAAAATCAGACCATTGATGGATGGAAATAATGCCTGATTATTAAAATTAATTTTAACTTGTTGGGTTAAAATCAGACCATTGATGGATGGAAATTTTTTAATTGTTCTTTTAAATTACAGATATCCACGTTAAAATCAGACCATTGATGGATGGAAATTTATACGCAAGCGTGGGATGATATGAAGGACGATATGTTAAAATCAGACCATTGATGGATGGAAATTTCTAAAAATCCGAGCTGTGCAGAATTTGAACAATACGTTAAAATCAGACCATTGATGGATGGAAATTTTTACTGTTGAGGGTGAATACCTCTTTCTACACGTTAAAATCAGACCATTGATGGATGGAAATAGAAACATCCTTAATAATTCCAGCAGTAGTTTCAGTGCATTTAAATATGGTGTGAATGATGACTGAAAATAAATATGAAGAGTATGTTACCTTTGGATTAATTGGATTAATTTTAGTAATAATTGGTGCTTTGATATCTATCATTAATGAGAAACTTATAGCATTAGCATGGACTTTGATTGGTAGTGGAATTGCGATTATATGGTTAAGTTTTCATAAAGTATCTCATGAGAAACGTAGAGAAAATAAATGATAAAATTAGTAAGTTGTTAGATGGATTTGATTATTTAAATGGTTAAAATTAGACCATTGATGAACGGAAATTATTGCTTTCTTTAACTTTTATTTTTATTACTTTAATAGTTAAAATCAGACCATCAAATTTCTTCGGAATTTGAGTTAAAAGTTAGTTGGTCATGTTATAGTAATAGATATATATACCTTATACGATATAATACTTACTATGATCAAGTGTGTAAATTGTAATTCAGATAAGGTTGTTAAAGCAGGTTTGCATAAGTCGGAGAAGTATGGCATTAGACAAGTGTATTTATGTAAAGAATGTGGTAGAAAGTTCATAGAACATGCTAAATCTCCAAGATATTCTCAGGAATTCAAAGAACATGTGGTTAGATGTGTAGTCTGTGAAGAACTGGGAATAAGACAGGCTAGTAGAACTTCAATCTAAGCACTAACACAGTTATTAATTGGATTGGGGAGTTTAAAAAAAAAGATTCCGAAAAAGAAATAATACCAAACTATGCAGGAACACATATAGAAGTGGATGAAATGTATTCATTCATAAAAACTAAGAGTAATAAAGCATGGATATGGGTAGCAATCGATAAATACACTGGATTAATCGTTGCACATAAAACTGGAGACAGATCAGAAGAAACTCTTAAGGAACTACTTAAAGAAATACCTAACAAGATAGTAAATAAATGTATATTTTACACTGATAAATGGAAAGCATATAATATTTTACCAAAGGACAGACATGTAGTTGGTAAAAAATACACCAGAAGGGTAGAAAGGGTATTTCTAACCTTCCGCAGTTCATATGCAAGACTGGTTAGAAGGAGTATTAGATATTCAAAATCCAAAGAAATTCACAATATTATCCTTGATTTGTTGGTGTATTTTTACAATGAGAAAATTATGTCTAATTATGAGAAATAACCAGTTAGTTTTTACCTAATTGGTGGATGGAAATTAATATTTTTCACTAAAATTATACTCAAAAGCCTTTAAAAGACCTACACACCCGGTAATCATTACATCCCCACCAGGATATGCGTATTTTCCATATTCTTTAAATAAACTCCTATTTGGTCCCGCAATTAATATGTCCTCAGGATTTATTTTATCAACAACTGCTGCACCATGACCCCTATCGTTAAGTATTTCTTCATTGGTCAAAGTCCCATTTGAAAGTTTATCAACAATCTTTTTTAATTTTTCAGGAGTTAATAATCTCGTGTGGTGTTCAAATATTCCTTTTATTTCACCATCTTTTACGGAAACTCCCAATGTATGGCCGTTCCCAATGTCAAGACCTATAAACTCATTCATGCCCTTTTCAGTGGCATAGTTTAGTATTCCACATATAGATGCTACCTTACTATCCATTACAAATCCATTGTAGTTATTTTCATTTAATGTTTCCAATATGCTGTTGAATCTTGAAAATGAATTGCAGTCATTATGATCTAAAAATACAAATTCATAGGGATTTGCAGTTTTTTGCAACTGTTCCTTAAAGTATTTGAATCTTGTGATTCTATCACTTTGTCCCTTAACAAAACCGTGGTCTTGGCAGGCAGCACATACGAAATCAGGTTTAAATTCCTCACCAAATGCATCAAAAATATTTTTTAGCATGTTAAAATCTAAATCTCTAAATATTATATTTGGATTGTTTATTTTGTCCTTTATAATTATTCCTCTTTTAGCCACCTCCTCTAAATCATCCCTAATGGTTTTTGCCGCACTTTTAGAGATTTCAACCTTAAACCCTTTTTGAATATGGTCATCAATCGCCCTATTTACCGGACCTCCGCCCATTATTTTTCCATCTATCCTTAAATCTTCATTCATATTTCTTATTTTATTTGCAATTATGCTTGTTGGTGATGGAAGTATGAGCTTTACCGCATTTTCTATATTGTTTTTATTTTTTTCAGTATCGAAATATAATATATCCTGAGTGCCCTTTCCAATGTCTATACATAAAATATTCATAATACCACCAGATAGTTATTATTGATTATTAATCTATTTTATTAAACAACTCCTTTGGTGCTCACAATTCCTTTTCTCTCGTCAATTTGGGTTGCATTATCCAGGGCAATTCCAAAGGCTTTAAATAGTGCTTCTATCTTATGGTGTTCGTTTTCCCCAATAACTTCAAAATGTATGTTCATATTTCCATTGTTTGCAATAGATTCAAAAAAATGAACTACATTTTCAGTTGAGAGCTCTCCAACCTTGTCCCTTTTTGGGGTATAATCTCCAACAACATAAGGTCTCCCACCCAAATCAATTGAAACCATCGCTCTTGCTTCATCCATTGGAACAATAGCCCATCCAAATCTCTTTATATTTTTCTTTTCAATTTTGTTCAACGCCATTCCTATACATATGCCAACATCCTCAACTGTGTGGTGGTCATCTACTTCCAAATCCCCATTTGCATCTAAATACAAATCAAATGAACCGTGCTTTGCAAAAGATGAGAGCACATGGTCAAAAAAAGGAATTTTTGTGTTTATTTCGTATTTTCCTGTGCCGTCTATGTTTATCTTTAAATTTATATCAGTCTCGCCTGTTTTCCTTTTAATTTCAAAAATTCGCAACATACCACCTGTATCCACTTTATTTATTATTAAATATATATTAATATATTATTATATATTGCCTCATTTATATTATTTTATTTATGTTATTATAATATTTAACAGAATTAATTAACTTTTTCATATTAAATTAATTTTATCTTGTTATTCAAATTATATATACATTACATATTATTTTTTAAGTTGTTTTCCAACGGCATCATCAACCTTTTTTAAAAATTCCTCTAAATGAATTTTTGGAACTCTGGCACCAGATGCTACATTGTGCCCTCCGCCATCCCCTCCAAATTCAACTGCAATTTTCATAATCTCAGAAAGATTCAAACCCTCATTTACAAGAGTTTCGTTGCCTCTCGATGATATTTTATAATACCCCCCATCTTCGTAAATGCCTAAAACTGGCTTATCCTTCACAAGTAATGATGCTATAAGACCGGTCATGCTCTTTTTCCCAAAGAAGTATTCTATATTATTTAGTGAGTTTATTTTAGTATCTTTTAACTGATTGATAATTTCTTCTTTATATTCGATATAGGTTTCTTTTGCAATCTTTATACATTCATCATCTTCAAGAGCTACGCCTATACCTACTGAACCTATGCCTTTTCTACCACATGCATTTAGGAGCTCCGATAGATAAAATGCGTCATCGATTTTATGTTTTATAACATACCTATCGACGATAATATCATCATCCTTTTCTACATAAGCCATAAGTGCAATTTTCAGCTTTTGCCTATCTTCTTCATTAAAACTTGTTTTATTTAGATCTATATTCAGTTTTTTCAAAAAATTAATTATTTTTTCTCCATCATTGAGCTCTCGAATATAAGGTTGAGTGGAATACATCATGGACTTCCAAACTGGCAAATCATAGCAATTATAAACTATATCCTTTAAAATACCAGTTATATATCGATATTTCCGAGCTTCGTTTATTATAAATTTGTTCATTCCAGAGAATGGTCTATGTTGCATATCGCCAATTGCCCCAGTAATTGCCAAAATACTCAAATCATAAAACCCAAATTCTCGGGCAACCAAATAGCACACTCCACTTGCAGAAATTTCCTTTGCCCCATTGATGCCAAAAATATGGGAATTTAATTGATAAATTCCTTTAATTTCTAAATCATTTATTGCAGGCGGGTGGTGGTCTAAAATAATGGCATTTAATCCATGATTTAATATGCCTTTTATATGGGCGCTGCCCATGTCGCAAAAAATGTATAAAATATTATTTTTATTATCCTTATGTTCTTCACCAAGTTTATCAATAACTTCTTTTGATAAATATTCTACAATAGAAAGATGAAACTCCTTATTTAATCTATAAAGCATTTTTATGACTATTGCTCCTGAGGTTAGTCCATCTGTGTCATGATGTGTAATTACTCTTATCAGTCCTTCGTGATTTTTAATTCTTTCTGTAATCTTTTTTAAAATATATTTGTATTTTTGAAGGCTTTTTTCGTCCTTAAATATCTTTGACATCATAAAAATCCCAATAATCTTTAATAACTTTTATTTTTATATTTATTTATAATATATTATATTTATCATATCATTATGAAATAACATCTATAAAATCCTTTTACCTTATTATATGTCTAATTAAATATATTAAAATTTAAAAAATATTTAAAATAGTATATATTTTCTATTGACAGCCAGAATACATAGTTTTTTCTACAACCTGGGAATTTGGCATTAACTCTTCAAAAACCTGTGCTTGAAATGAATATATATTCACTCTACGCTTTAACCAAGTATTTGGGGGTAATCCTGCTTTTAAACATAGATTGGCTAAATATTGATCAACATCCCATCCAAATTCAACTGGAACTTGTGGCAACAGCAGTCCTCTATATGCTCCATACTCTATAATCAGCCCATCTCTGCCAATTTTTATTTTTTCTAAATATTCGGTGGGATCTTTTACCTCCAACAATTTTGGAACTGTCAAAATACTAACTTCGACAACGATTTCATCCAACTCATCAAGGGTTATAGCTGGAAATCTTGGGTCATTAACTGCTGCACTTATTGAAGCCTCTTTCAAAGCCTCTATTAATGGCATTACAGGTTCAGGTATTCCAATACATCCCCTTAAATCATGTTCTGGATATGTATGGAGCGATACAAAAACACCCCTTAGTTCATTAAATTTTTCTGGGTATTCGCATAAGATGGTATTTTCTCCGGTTAAATAATTTTCGATAACAGTTCTTGCAAATTTGACTGCAAAAGTTCCTTCTTCAAGCGTCAATTTTTCCATAATATCCCCTTTATTTTTCATATATTTTTTTCTATATTTATTAAATATATTATAATTTTTTTAATTTAAAGTATATTTTGGTTTTTATCTTTTAAATAGATATTAGATGATATATGCTAAATATTAAATAGTTATAATAATACAATAAAATGATGAAAAAATAAAATAATTATATTTAAAATATTATAAAATTGTTTAATTATAATGTTCAACATAAAACTAAACATAGGATTTATTAACTAAATTTATTAACAGTTGTTATTTCATTTGTTGCGTAGAAATCGTAGGCACTTACTCGATTTTATTATGTGATTTAATACAGTCAAGGAGTTTTGCTTTTGATTATAATTACACATTGCAATTTATATGGTGAAACCATGAAATTCTTCAACAGGGAGAAGGAGATTAAAGAACTCCTTCATATATTAAGCAAAGAACCAGATGACATTTATTTCATATACGGTTCCATAAACAGTGGTAAAACAACATTAATCAACCACATTATAAATGAAAAATTAAACAAAGAAAATTATAAAATATTTTACATAAATTTCAGAACCTACTTAATATCAGAAAAAAGGGAGTTTATAGAAGCAATATTCACAACCAAAAAAGAAGGAATATTGGAAAAAATAAAAGATAAATCAGAGGTAATAAACCTAATTACAAAGACCACAAAAATTTTAACAGGAATTCCTATTCCAGAAATGGAATTTAACAAACTATTTGAGGAAAGAATAAACGATGCCTTTCAATATCTAAACAATATAATGTTAGAAACCAAAAAAAATGGAAAAACACCGATTTTAATTCTCGACGTCTTGGAAAAATTCGTTTTCCAAAATCTTTGTCGCTCCGCTCCAAAGAACTTGCAGATGATAAAAGACATTACCACCAATGGACAAAAATATCTTTTAAAAGAATTATTTCAATTCTTAGTATCACTAACAAAGGAACAACACTTATGTCATGTATTTTGTTTAACCTCCGATAGTCTATTTGCCGAATATGTTTATAATACTGGGGAGTTAAAAGATAGGGCTGATTATATTTTAGTTGATGATTTTGATAAGGAAACTGCAATATCATTTATGGACTTTTTGGCAAAAGAAAATGGAGTTTAGCTCTCCAACAGTGATAAAGAAAAAATATATTCCTATGTTGGGGGAAAACCAAAACTTATTAGCAGAGTAATTAATAAATTATTCGATAAAAATTTGAACAATGTTTTAGAAGAAATGCTAAATGATGAAATTCAAAAATTAGATATGATTTTAGACAAATTAGACTCTATATAACACCAAAAATATCCATTGAAAATGAAATTATTGAAATTAAGAAAGAAGATGTTGTTAATACATTAAAATTATTTAAAACTAAATATGAGATTAGCAAAAAGAATATTAGCATGCCAATGTATGTTTATTTGATTAAAGAAAATATTTTATTCCTAAATCCACAAAGGGATATTAAAACCACAATCATTCTTAGTATGGAATGCCATTAAGAAGATAGTTTAATTTTATTCTGTCTTTTACTATAATTATTAAGATTTGATAGGTGATATTTTGATTTTGCTTGCATTACCAAATAAAGGAAGGATTTCAGAACCCATTAATAAAATTTTAGGGAAAGCCGGATTAAAGATGACAGTTCAAGGAAGGAGTTTATTTGCTAAAACCGTTGATAAAGATATAAATGTAATGTTTGCCAGAGCTCGTGATATTCCAGAGTTTGTTGCAGATGGGGTGGCGGATGTTGGTATTACAGGATATGATTTAATACTTGAAAGAGGAGTTGAAGACAGGATTGAGTTTTTACTTGATTTTGAATTTGGAAAGGCAAATTTGGTGATTGCAGCACCAGAAGATTCAAATATAAACTCTATCGATGACATAAAGGACGGAATGAAAATAGCAACAGAGTTCCCACACCTTACAGAGAAATACTTAAAAAGTAAAAATCTTAATTTAGAAATTATAGAGCTTAGCGGGGCAACAGAAATTGCACCATTTATTGGTGTTGCAGATCTCATAAGTGATTTAACTTCCACAGGAACAACATTGAAATTGAATAGATTAAAACCAATAGAAACAATAGTTTCATCCACAACAAGATTGATAGCAAATAAAGATAGTATAAACAACCCAGAAAAACAGGCAAAAATAAATCAAATAGTTTCAGGAATAAAAAGCGTTCTTTATGCCCAGACAAAAAGATTGATTATGATGAATGCCCCAAAGGACAAAGTAAATGAAATAAAAAATATCATCCCAGGAATGAGCGGACCCACAATTTCAGAAGTTTTATCAAATGACGGTATGGTGGCAATACATGTGGTAATTGATGAAAAGGAAGTGTTCCACGTTGTCGCCAAATTGGAGGAGCTCGGTGCTAAGGACATACTTGTAGTGCCTATTGAGAGAATTTTATAAATTTTTTTACTTTTTTTATTTTTTACTTTATTATTTTTAATTTTTATTTACTTTTTATTTTTTTAATATATTTTAAAATTTCCTCTGGAACATCCACAAAATTCATAATGCCTCTAAACTGCGGTGTAATATTCATTTCTAAAATATATGGTTTGTTATTTTTATCAATTAGCACATCAACACCGACAATATCGGCACTGACTTTTTTTACAGATTTTAGAACAATATCTTCAACATCTGCATCTAAATCAAATCTTTTAATTTCTGCACCAAGGGAATAATTTGCCCTCCAATCACCCTTTGGAATCCTCTCCATAGCACATATAATTTTATTTCCAATGACAAAAACTCTTACATCGTGCTTATATGGAACATATTCTTGGATAAATATTTCCTTTTTATTGAATTTCAATATCTCAAAAATGTTTTTTAATTCATCCAAGCTATTTATCTTTAAAACACTATTTCCATAACCGCCATATATTGGCTTTACAACGATGGGAAAATCAAAATCGTTATTTTTTAATGTGTTTTTTATATTTTCAAAATCATCGGTGTAGGTTAAGAATGATTTTGGCATGAGTTCCTTTAATTTGATATATGTTAAATATTTATTTTGACAGGTTTCTATACATTCCGATGAGTTGATTATTTTTATATCATTTTCATCAGCAATGCTTTCAATGTATTTTAATGCATAAATTCCTTCCCATAAATAATCCCTTTCAACTCGTGAAATGATTAAATCGTAATCATAATTGTTATTGTTATTATTTTTACTATTATTTTTTATTCCAGAAACAACATTTAAAGTATCTAAAAAGGATATATCATATTTATTTTTCAATTTTTCATAAATTATTATGTTTTCCGGAGTTTTTTTATGGCAAAGTATGGCAATTTTAATATTATCACCCAACATTTTTTAATTATAAACATTTTATGTTAATACTCTCTAAATCACCGCCCATTTTATAAGATAATTTAATATTTAATGTTCCATCCTCAATTGTTGGATTTTCTATTGGAATTATCAAAGGAGGATTTAACATTGGGGTGCTTCCAGCAATTATTTTTTCGTTTAATTCTGTGTATGTATTCAGCCGAATTCCTAAGGGCATATTTTCAACATTTAGTTTAATATCTTTTAATTTAAATTTCAAATTGTAAGACACTTCTTCTTTATTTATTTTGTAAAAATCTACTGTGCTATAATGTATTTCCTCCGAGATTGGCTCTGAAATCACTTCTTCATCATAGTATATATACCCCATTTTAGCCATGACTACCTGAGCTGTGTTATGAGCTCTCTCTGGGATGAGTTTTCCCCTCTCTTTAAGTAGTCCTTTTTTAAGAATGGAGTTTAAAACTGGAACCTGAGGTTCTGTAATTAATGCAGTATCAAGCATTTCGGCTATAATTACATCAGCAGGCTCTTTAAAATCATACTCAGAAGCGTCTGCTTCTACTAAATTTATATTTCCAAAGTTATTGATTTTTATGTTCTCCCTTGCATATTCGTAGGTGATGGGGTCGAGCTCTACGGCATAAACATTTTTTGTAATTCGAGAGGCAATCATTGCCAATATTCCGCTACCTGTTCCCAAGTCATAAACTACATCGCCAGGTTTAACAGTTTTTTCAATGGCCTCTTTAAAAACTGCCACCCTATCTCTGTCAAGAAGCATGCTGTAATGCCACTGCGGGACGCTTAATTTAAGTTTCATAATAAACCTCCAAATGTGGATAAAAATATAACAATAACCAGTAAAAGTAAATAATAAAAATAAATAATATATAATAAATTAAATAATAAATAAAAATTATACGCATGATACTAAAAAATTATTCTAAAAAATTTATTAAATAATATTTAAATATATAATTACCCCTTAACAACACCCATTGGCTTCATTCTACTGACTTTTAAAGATATTCCTGAGTTATGAGCAACATCTGCAACTAATTCAATGCTTTTATATGCTTCGGAGCATTCCTCAGCAATTACACCTTTAGAGTCCGCCATAATATATATTCCCTTTCTTTCGAGCTCCGCCTTGATATTATTTGAGTCATACAACTTCAATGCCTTTGCCCTACTGAGAGCTCTTCCAGCACCGTGGGCAGTTGAACCAAAGGTTTCCTCCATGGCAGTTGTTGTTCCGTGCATTAAATAGGATGCTGTTCCCATATCTCCCGGAATAATTACTGGCTGTCCTATTTTTCTATACTCTTGTGGTATTTCTTTACAACCTGGTCCAAATGCCCTAGTTGCCCCTTTTCTATGCACCACCACATTTTTTAACTTACCATCTATTTTATGTTTCTCCCTCTTTGCTATGTTATGTGCTACATCATATAGTATATTCATTTCAAGGTCTTCTGCTGGTGTTTTAAATACTTCTTCAAAGCTTTCCCTTACCCAATGTGTTATAAGCTGTCTGTTTGTCCATGCGTAGTTTGCACCGCAGTTCATTGCCTTGAAGTATCTGATACCCTCCTCAGAGTTGATTGGAGCACATGCCAACTGCCTATCTGGTAATTTTATATTGTATTTTCTGGCTGCCTTTTCCATATATCTAAGGTAATCGGAACATATTTGATGCCCCAATCCTCTGGAACCTGTATGAATCATAATCACCACTTGATTTTTTTCAACCCCATACACTTTTGCAGCTTCTTCGTCAAACACTTCATCTACATACTGGATTTCTAAAAAGTGATTTCCACTACCCAACGAACCTAACTGAGGAAGTCCTCTCTTTTTAGCATTATCTGAAACTAATGAAGCATCTGCCTCTTTTATGCATCCTTTTTCTTCAATGTAGTTTATATCTTCATCCCATCCGTAGTTGTTATTTATTGCCCATTTTACCCCTTCTTCAAGAACATCATCTATTTCATTTTTTGTAATTCTTATCTTTCCTTTACTTCCCAGACCTGATGGAATATTTTTAAATAGTTTATGTACGAGCTCCTTTATTTTAGGTTGAACTTCTTTTTTTGTTAAGTTGGTTTTTAATAGCCTTACCCCACAGTTATGAACCACAACCCCATTTGCTATAAAGTTATGGGACTGATGGGGTATAGAAACATCGTATAATTTTGAATTATATGGAATCTTTTTAATTTCTTTTATTTTATCCAAAACAAATCCGCCTGCAACCCCATATTTTTTTACAAATTCTTCCAATGTTTCAAAATCATTTGCAAATATTTTATTTTGCTCCACTTTTGAAATTCCTTCTTTATCTATATTTTCCCATATAATTAATTTTCTCCTTAAATACTCTGTAATTAATAGAATTTTATCATCTTTGTAATATGCATAACCAATTTTAGATAAGAAATTATAGAGCTCCTTATTATTTGAAGTTATATATAGTCTGTACATGATTTTCTCATTATAT
>NZ_WAKW01000016.1 GCF_015523155.1 Methanothermococcus sp. | reverse complement strand
GCTGACGGCGTCACCCTGTTCCCACCAAAAGGCAGTACTTAGGGTATCGCTGGAGGGCTTAATTTCCGAGATCGGAACGGGATCGGATGTGGCACCTCCGCTATGACCGTCATGTCAAAAATGTTAATTGTAGCGGGCCCGAAGGGATTCGAACCCTCGACCGCCTGGTTAAAAGCCAGACGCTCTACCAGACTAAGCTACGGGCCCAATTGTAGTCCGGCGGGCCGGATTTGAACCAGCGACATGCGGATCTACAGTCCGCCGTTCTACCACGCTGAACTACCGCCGGGTAAGATTAATTAAATAACAAATGGTGGGCCTGCCCAGATTTGAACTGGAGTCTCAGGATCCCAAATCCCAAAGGATGGACCAGGCTACCCCACAGGCCCTATTAAACATTCTGAAACATCAAGCCCCGGGGGGGATTCGAACCCCCGACCACCTGATTACAAGTCAGGCGCTCTACCAGGCTGAGCCACCGAGGCATTTTGTTTGCAAACTGAATAATACCCTTCTACTATATAAACCTTTCGGTTTTAATAATTTAAATTGATGAGTGTAATTAAAAATAAAAAATATATAATAAAATAATAAAAATATATAAGTTTAATCTCCTCTTTTTGCAAGGAGTTCCTTCTCTGGAATGTCCTCAATGTTAATTCCAACCATGGCTTCTCCAAGGTTTTTGCTGACTTCTGCTATTACATCAGGCTTATCATAATTGTATGTTGCCTCAACAATTGCTTTTGCTCTCTCTTCAGGATTTCCTGACTTAAAAATACCAGAACCTACAAATATACCATCGCATCCCATCTGCATCATCAATGCCGCATCAGCTGGTGTTGCAATACCCCCTGCTGCGAAATTAACTACTGGCAATCTTTTTAATTTTGCCACTTCATATACCAAATCCAATGGAACCTTCAATTCATTTCTTGCCATTTGGACGAGCTCCCTATCAAGACCCATTTCATAGTATCCAACAACTCTTGCAATACCTTCATTTACTGCCCTCATGTGTTTTACAGCTTCAACAACATTTCCTGTTCCAGCTTCTCCTTTTGTTCTTATCATTGCAGCTCCTTCATCAATTCTTCTTAATGCCTCTCCAAGATTTCTCGCACCGCATACAAATGGAACTTTAAATGCTTTTTTATCGATATGATTTACTTCATCAGCAGGGGTTAATACCTCACTCTCATCAATCATATCAACGCCAATTGCCTCTAAAACCTGAGCTTCAACAAAATGACCTATTCTTGCCTTAGCCATTACAGGAATTGACACAGCATCTTTTATCTCCAATATCATTTCAGGGTCTGACATTCTTGCTACTCCACCTTGAGCTCTTATATCTGCTGGAACTCTTTCCAAAGCCATTACCGCAGTAGCTCCTGCATCCTCAGCAATTTGTGCCTGTTCAACATTTGTAACATCCATTACAACTCCATGCTTTACCATTTTTGCAAATCCTCTTTTTAAAAGTTCAGTTCCGATTTTTTTCATAATTATACCTCTTTATTTTATATGTTATAATTTTTAATATAATTTTTAATATTCATTTTAATTATTTTTTATATATTTAACATTATCGAAATTAATCTATTAATTTATATTAATTTATTAATTATTAATTTTATAATTATGATAATAATCCGCCTTATTCTTCAATATGCCACCCTTCCTCTCCAACTAATGGTACAAACGCTACTTCTCCTATGTTTCTCCTTATTAATTTTTTACCTTTTTTCTCCACCACTATTAAATTCTGAATATATTGACCAACTGGAGCTACAAGTTTTCCATTATCTTTCAACTGTTCAATTAAAGGTTTTGGAATATCCGGACCTGCTGCGGTTATATATATTCTATCATAGGGTGCAAGGGGTTCATACCCCAATGTTCCATCTCCACAAATTACTATCACATTATCATACCCCAATTCTCTCAACACATTTTCAGCTTTTTCAGCCAGTTTAGGTATTCTTTCTATTGTTACCACCTGCCCATTTTTTCCAACAATCTCGGCCACAACTGCGGCATGATAACCAGAACCTGTTCCAACTTCAAGAACCTTATGACCTTCTTTTAAATCAAGGGCTTCACACATTATGGCAACCATGTGAATGGCTGAAATAGTTTGGCCATAACCAATGTTTAAGGGTGTGTCAATATATGCGTAATCCCTGAGCTCCTTTGGAACAAACTTCTCCCTCGGAACTTTTAGAAGGGCCTCGGCTACTTTGTTATTTTTTATATATCCTTCATTCATTAACCTCTCCACTATTGGAATCATTTTTGATATCACCATAAAATCACCTTTATATCCTTTTTCTCATGGCAATATATGCTCCAATACATACTCCACATAAAATTACAGCAGAAAATTTATACATATTGGACAATCCCACATAATCGGCAATAAATCCAAGAACCACCGCACCAATAAACATTCCGATGTTTAAGCTGGTTGTAAAAAATCCCATAGCTCCTCCCTTTTTATAATGAGGTATATCATTCATAGCTAATGCATTTATGGCAGGAACGTACATTGCACCCCCAAGAGCCATTACCACTAAGGATATAAACATACTTATGGGGGAGTTAGATATGGAAAGAGCATAAACTCCAAAACCCCCAATTATTAATCCAATATATATAACAGAGTTTCCTACTTTATCATAAATTCTTCCAAATTTTCTTTGAAGGGTCCCCATGACTAAGTTTGTGGAAGCTATTAAAAATCCAACATAGGCTATTCCAATATTATAATTTGAAGCATAAACTGCTAAATATCCTATTATGCCTGCATTAACTGCCATATATGCTGTATTTATTATATATGATATTAAAAAATATCTATTTTTTAAAAATTCAAAAGATAATATACTTTTACTAAATTCAACCTCCTTCCTAACAATACATTCTGAAATATATTTCCATTTTCCATTGCTATCAACCACTACATTTTTTAATTTAAAATAACTAATTAAAAATGCAAGGAACGCCAGAGCTCCGCAAAAATAAAAAGGCGTTTTTATACCATACCACTCCGCAAGAAAACCTCCTATAAGAGGACCCATAGCAAATCCAACACTTATTGAAGAATTAAATATACCCATATATTCTCCAAGTTTTTCCCTTGGAGCAATGGTGGCAACATATGCACCAGCAACAGGGGTTATAAACGAAGAAAATGCTCCATTAAATAACCTGACTAATAACAATCCACTTACAGAATTTATAAAAGCATACATCAATGTAAAAATACCATAAAAAAATGTTCCTATTAAAATGAATATTTTTTTACCGTATTTATCGGATAAACTTCCAATAGGAATTTGGGCTATGGTTCTTGCAATTGCAAAAGAACCAAAAATAATACCTATTTCAAAATTTGATGCCCCCAATTCTTTGGCATAAATTGACATAAGCGGAGCTATCAACCCAATACCAAGCATTGTTACAAATATAGTAATCCACAAAATTATTACAATTTCCATCGGATTTACTTTGCCATCATCTCCCATTGTATATTTTATATTACTCATTATTTACCCCAATATCGTTTTGCTTAATTTCTATATGCCTATTATTTCTATTTATTTTAATATCTATTTATTTTTATTTTATCCAACTATCCAGTGTTAATTTGGGGTTATACCATCTTATTTTTGGTGGAGTTTTCATTATCTTTCCATATTCTCCGCCACCTCCTGGATAAATATATATTTTATTTCTTCTAAACAAATCAATTGTCTTCCCAACTTTCTCGTTTATTTTTGTTAAATCCGATATATCAACATTTGTAAGAATATTAATCTCATTGTGGTATGTATCGATATACTTCCTCCAAAGCGAATCTACCACTTTTGTTCCTATGTTTTTCCCAATTGAAAGGGATATTATTTGAGATAGAGGAATTATCTTATAATATGGGGGTCTAAAATCTGGATGAATAATTTTCTTATCCTTTGATAATTCCAAAGTTCTGTCATGCACTCCCTTTTTAATTCTTCCACCGCATTCAGCGCATTTAAAGTTTAATTTTTCAGCATCTTTAATATGGTATCTTAAATAGCAGTTTGAACATGCCGTTAAATGGTACTTTCCAAGTGCTGGGTCAATACCATAATTTGCAGTGATTTTATTATTTTTTATAGCTTTTTTTACCTCTTCAAAATTTTCTTCAAGGTTCCCAACATTGCCTATTTTAATTTGATTAAATTCTCTTCCCAATCTATGGGGGTGGTAAGAATGAGCATCAGAATTGCTTAAAAATGGGATATCTCTAAGTTCCTCTACCATATCACCCATATCTGTGTCTGCGGATAATCCAAGTTCTACAAAATCTGGTTTCTTTTCATAGCACTCATATATTGAATTAAAAGATTTATATAAACTAGTGTATGGTGTGAATGCATGTGCTGGTCCAATAAGTCCCCCAACTTCTTTAACTATTTCAAAAAGTTCTTTACCATTTAAAACAACCCTTGGTCTTCCCTCTGTATCAATGTTTTTGGAGTATTTTTTTAAGGTAGTTCTTAGTTCCTCAGCTTTTGATATATTTGGCAAAAAAACAAGATGATGAACACGGTTTTTATCTTCTATTTCAGTGGTTAAAAGCAAATGGTTGTTATTCTTGTATTTTTTAATCTCTTCAAGATGTTTTGGATGAAGACAATCCCCAGTCCCAATAATATCAAGCCCTTTTAATCTTCCATATTTTATTATGTGCTCAATATCCATATACTTAGATGTTCCCTTTGCAAATTTTGAGTGAATGTGTAAATCTGCATTTACAATCATACAACCACCTTGTTAATTTATTAAATATTATAATAAAAAACTGTAAAACTATATAATTGAAAATATAAAATATTTTATCTAAAAACCAATCTAAAAAAATTAAAATAAGATATAATCATTAAAAAATATTATTCGAGCTCCTTCAAAAATGAAGCTATTTTTTGAACTACAACCTTTGCCTCTTCCTCATTCTTTGGATATATTAAATTTAACCTTGGTATTTCTCTTCTTCTTATAAGGTATTTTGAGAGCTCATTTGTTCTTGCACATCCTACACATCCAAAGGCAATGGGAGCCTCATTCATAATAATTGCAGCATCAGCCTCTTCAATCAATGGACCTATCAAAGACATTCTTCCCCTAACTCCCGATGGAACTTCAATTGCAGCATATTTAAGCCCTTTTTTAGGGTCTTCATCAGTCATATTTAAAGGTGGGCTGTCAATTTCCGCAGTTCTTACTTTTTCGCCGATTACATTGTTTAACATCAAGGGTTTGTGTCCAAATCTTTCCACTAAATCTCCCAATATAAGACTGTTTGGCGGGTAAATGAATACTTTTTTCACATTATCACCGTAATATTGTAGAAACTAATTATGAGTTAGTAATTATAATATAAAATATTTTATTTATTTTATAATTTTTTTAGATTTTTGGATAAGCCTCATCAGGCAAGAATTTGGATAATTCTGGTCGTCTTGAGAGTGATAGTATTTCTTCAAATATTCCAGCAGTTATATCAACAGCCCCTATGGCCCCCAATATATCATTTCCATCTTTTATAGGTACCACAATTACTGGAAGTCCTGCATAAGGTCCTACTGTGGCACTTACCCTTAATGTTTTTCCCAATTCAATGGCAAGTTTCAGAACATAGCCTTCATATTTGGCATCTACGAGCTCACCTTTTTCAATTCTTACCCCTGGTTTTTCTTTGGACCGCATAGCTATTGGAACTTTATTTACCAATAAATGCACTGCATAGGCTATTGGTAATATATCGTTGGCATCTCCCTTTTTTAAAACATTCTTTAACATGATTTCACCGTATCTTTTAATAATTATACATATAATTAATTAATATTTAATAATTATGTTGTGGTGTGGTGAAATATATAAAATTAAAATATAAAAATTAATATTATTATATTTATAATAAAAATAAATTAAAGAAGTTATGGTGATATGATGGATGTTTTATTAATAGGTGGAGGAGCTCGAGAACATGCTATTGCAAGAGCTCTAAAAAAAAATAACTCTGTAAAATTATACACATTAATGAAAAACAAAAACCCGGGTATATCCAAAATTTCAGAAAAAGTTTCATTGAATGCTGAAACAGATTTAAATGCAATAAAAAAATTTGCAGAAGAGGTAAAACCTGATTTGGCAGTGATAGGTCCAGAAGCCCCTTTGGGTATTGGAGTTGCAGATATGCTTTGGGAAATTGGCATACCCACAGTAGGACCTAAAAAACTCCCTGCACAAATTGAAACAAGTAAAGAGTTTATGAGGAATCTCTTTAAAAAATACAAAATAAAAGGTTCATTAAAGTATAGTGCATTCAACAGCTACGATGGGGTGGAAGAGTTTATCGATAAAATGACAAATTTAGGAATAGAGGTCGTCGTTAAACCTGTTGGATTAACAGGTGGGAAAGGTGTAAAGGTTGTTGGTGAGCAGTTAAAGGACAACGAAGAGGCTAAGGAGTATGCGAAGGAAATATTTGAAAAGAGCATAGGTGGTGGAAAATTAATAATCGAGGAAAAACTTGTAGGTGTTGAATTCACACTCCATGGTTTTGTCGATGGAAAAACCATAATATTCATGCCGCCAGTTCAAGACCACCCTCATGCATATGAAAACGACAAAGGTCCAATCACCGGTGGTATGGGTTCATACTCCTGTTCAGATCACAACCTACCATTTTTAACAGAAAATGATTTGGACGAAGCAAAAGAAATAATGAAAAATACAGTGGAAGCCATTAAAAAAGAAGTAGGGGCATACCAAGGAATATTATATGGGCAGTTCATGCTTACAGTAGATGGGCCAAAAATAATCGAATACAATGCAAGATTTGGAGACCCTGAAGCTATGAATCTACTACCTATACTAAAAAATGACTTTGTAGAAGTATGCAATGCCATAGCAAACGGCGAATTAAACAAAATGAACATAGAATTTGAAAACAAAGCAACAGTTTGTAAATATGTTGTTCCACAAGGCTATCCATTAAATCCAGTGAAAGACAGAGAAATATTTATTGATGAGGACAAAATAAAAAAAATTGGTGCAATATTATATTATGCCTCTATAAATGAAAAGGATGGAAAATTATACACCACTGGTTCAAGAAGTGCAGCAGTTGTTGGAGTGGCAGATAATATTAAAGAAGCAGAAAAAATAGCAGAAAGTGCCATACAGCACATAAGGGGAGATATATTTTATAGAAAAGACATTGGAACATTGAATTTAATAAACAAGAGAATAGAGAAAATGAAAAAACTTAGGAAATAAAGCAGAAGTGATAATTAAAAACAAAAAATAAATTAAAAATAAATTAAATATTAAAGTATTGTAAAATGCATAATAATATATATTAAATTTTAAAAGATAAACTTTATAAATAATATAAATATATTACTTATAAAAAAGAAGAAGTGATAAGATAAAAGAAGTGATAAAAGATGAAAAAGTTAGATTATGAAAAACTTTTAATGATTCCAGGACCTACAATGGTTCCAAATAATGTTTTAACATCAATGGCAAATCCGATAATAGGCCACAGAACAAAAGAATATAGTGAATTATTAGAGGATACAATAGAAAAAATGAAAAAAGTTTTCATGACAAAAAATGATGTATATTTAATCACAGGTTCAGGAACATCGGCAATGGATATGGCTATTTCAAATACCGTTGATAAAGGGGATAAGGTATTAACTATTACAAACGGAAACTTTGGAGAAAGGTTCTGCAAAATAGCCGAGGTGTATAAGGCAGATGTTATTAGGTTGGAAAATGAGTGGGGTGACGATGCAAAACCTGAAGAGGTAAGGGAAATTTTGGAGAAAAACCCAGATATTAAAGTTGTTACTGTTGTTCATAACGAAACCTCAACAGGTGTTAGAAATCCAATTAAAGAAATAGGTGATATAGTCAAAGAATATAATGCATTATATGTTGTAGATACTGTTTCATCTCTTGGTGGGGATTATGTAAATGTAGATAAATTTAATATTGACATTTGTGTTACAGGCTCACAGAAGTGTATTGCAGCTCCACCAGGAATGGCGGCGATATCTGTAAGTGAAAAGGCATGGGATGTTATAAGTAAAACAGAAACAAAATCATTCTACTTAGATATTAACGCCTACAAAAAAAGATATGAAAGTAAAAAAGAAACACCATATACACCATCAGTCTCATTAACCTATGCTATGAATGAAGCTCTTGAAATGGTACTTGATGAAGGTCTTGAAAATAGATTTAAACGACATGAAAAACTTGCAAAAGCCACAAGAGCGGGGTTAGAAGCTATGGGTATTGAATTATTCGCAAAGGAAGGGGCAAGGTCAGTGACTGTAACCTCTGCTAAATATCCTAAGGGGATTGTAGATTCAGAATTTAGAGAATTACTTGCTAACAAATATGGCATACTTGTAGCAGGTGGTCAAGCTCAGGTGAGTGGAAAAATATTTAGAATAGGGCATATGGGAAAGGCAAGGGAATATCATATATTGGGAACATTGGGTGCTGTTGAAATGGCATTTAGAGAATTGGGCTATGATGTAAATAGTGGAATTGATGCAGCAAAAGAGATATTAAGAATATAATTGAAATAATATAATGATATATCTCTCTTTTTTACTTTTAAGGTGAAATCTTGAAAATAACTATTGGAACAAGGGGAAGCAAATTAGCACTTGCTCAAACATATTATGTAAAGAATATTTTGGAAAATTTAAATGAAAACCTCGATATCGAGATAAAAATTATCAAAACCGCAGGGGATAGGAACCAAAAAACAAAATTATCTGAGCTCGGATTGGGAGTTTTTACAAAAGAGCTTGATATTAAAATGCTAAATAATGAAATAGATATAGCCGTCCATAGCTTAAAGGATGTCCCAACGGTGTGGAATGAAAATTTAACAATATCTGCAACTCCAAAAAGGGAAAGCTACCATGATTTAATAATATGGAATAAAAACGACGATATGGATATTGAAAAAGATGAATTAATTGTGGGAACTTCAAGTATTAGAAGAAAGGCTTTTTTATCCATAAAGCATCCAAATTTAAAGACGAAATTATTAAGGGGAAATATTGACACGAGACTGAAAAAATTAAAGGAACATCAGTATGATGCCATTATTTTGGCAGAAGCTGGATTAAATAGGCTGAAAATGGATTTATCTGAGTTTGATTATAAAAGACTTGATATATTGCCCGCTCCTGCCCAAGGAATTATAGGGATTGCTTCAAGAAAAGATAATAAAGAAATAATAAATATTCTTAAAAAAATAAACGATGACAAAACATATATAGAATCAATTGCAGAAAGATGGGCATTGAGGGGATATGGTGGTGGATGCCAGGCACCCTTTGGGGCTCTGGCTAATTATGATATTAAAAATAACGAACTATATTTAAAATGTAGTGCTGTTTATGAGTTAAATGGGGGTAATATTATAATATCAAAAGAGGGCAAAATTCAATGTGGAATTGAAAACATAAATTTAGTTAAAGAAACTAGTATCAACATTGGAAAAAAAATAAAAAATAATCTATGATATAAAGAATATTAATATTTATCGATAAGTTTATATATTATTATACCAATATTTAGGTTATCATAAGGAGGGATATAATGAATAACACCGTGTATGTGGGAAATAAAGGTGTAATGAACTATGTTCTTGCAGTAATTACCCAGTTTAACACAGAAAACGCAGAAAAAGTCAAAATTAAGGCAAGAGGCAGAGCTATTAGTAGAGCAGTGGATGTGGAAGAAATGGTAAAAAATAGATTTTTACCGAACATTAAAGTGGAAGAAATAAAGCTCGGCACAGACCAAGTGCAAAACGAAGAGGGAAAAACTGTCAATATATCCACAATTGAAATAGTATTATCCAAATAATTCCCTATTTTTTTAGTTTTATTTAATTTATTTTTCTTTATAGTATTACTTTTTTCAAATATATATTATTTATTAATAACATTTAAATAATATTAAATATTCAATATTGATATAAATAAATAACTTATAACTTATAAAAAATTATTTACCAAAAATTATATACCTTTGGTGATATCATGGAAAATGAAAGGGAAAGAAAAATAAAAAAACTACTCCATAATTTAAAGCATACCGAAGAACATTTTGAAGAGCTCATAACCTCCATTGAAAGCTGTGGTTTAAATCCAGATACATACAAAGAATTATATGAAAAATTAAAAAATGAAAATGAAAAGTTAAAAGAAAAATTGGAAAATTAAAAAAATTAAAAAATAAATATTTTTATTATTTTATCGATTTATGACAGTATTTTATCCACCATATCAAGTTCCAATGCCAGTTTTATCTCTTTTGCTATTCTCTGACCCATGCTCAGTGGCTCTCCATTGTATAGGAATGAATATGCACTTCCATTCATAAAGGTGTTTGTTCCACCATCTATTCTTGCACTCATTTCAAATACTACAAGCTCTAAGTTTTCATTACACAATGACTGGAGACAAAATGGACCAAGCATTCCCGGTGGCACAATTTCTTCTGCCTTAGCTGCTAATTTATCTCCCATTTCAAATACCTGTGGAAGGAGACTTTCCCTTATTACCACTGGGAAGTTTCCACTTATAACATAAGATGGGTCTATGCCGAGCTCCATCTGGTCTTTTGCAGGAATCCTGACAATTCCATCAATATTACTTTCATATCTTCTGTCTATCCCCATTAATTCCACCTGGTCTTTCAATGGAGAATAAAAATAGTGTATACAGTAGTTTGTCCCTACAACATATTCTTCAATATGTGCATTTTCAACATCTTCATCTGTTAATATACCCTTTGCCTTGAAATCTTCTATCTTTCTCCAAAACTCTTCTGTTGTGGAGCATGGGAAATATCCCCTTCCTCCCCTTGCACCAGGGAATTTAACCATTACAGGTCCGTCTATCTCATCGGGGCTGTTGTATTTTTTAGGAATTCTTAAACCACTTTCTTTTAAAAGCTTTCCTTCCAAATCCCTTTCTGCCTCCCATCTAAGTATTTTTCTATTTCCAAACATTGGCACTTTAAAGTCGTTTTCCACTTTATCCAGTCCGCAGTATGCAATAAATGAACCGTGCGGAACAATTATGGCATTCATTTTCCTTAATTTCTCTTGGATTTCTTCATTTGATATGTCTGAAAACTTATCAACATAAATGAACTTATCTGCAACATTAAATCTTTTATATGGAACATCCCTATCTTTTGTTGTAATTACTGCTGTTGAAAAACCTTCTAATTTTGCTCCTTTTAATATATGGAGTGATGTATGGCTACCAACAGTGGCTATGGTTATTTCATCCCTGTTGTATTCTTCAAATATGCTTAAAATTTCTTCCTTTGAAATCATTCTTTCACCAGAGATTTATATGAAATGAGAAAGAAAAATAGATAAATATAGTTTTATAAAGCTCATTTATATATTTTACCATTATTATTCATTATATATGCTTTAAAAACAAAAAAGTAAGGTATAAAAATATTATTTTTCAATACTAATAACTTTTATCGTGAATATTAATGATTTTCCAGCGAGTGGTGGATTAAAATCTAAAACCACATTTGTGTCATTTACCTTAATGATTTTAGCAGGAGTTCCTTTAACATATATATACTTACCAACTATAGGTGTTATATTTGCATTTTTAAATGCCTCTATTGGTAAAGGTATTATTAACTTATCGTTCCTAACGCCATATGCCTCCTCTGGTGGAATAGTGACTGTTTTATTTTCTCCCACATGCATTCCAATTACTGCATTTTCAAAGCCCTTAATCAATTGCCCCTTTCCAACGGTAAAATTCAACGGTTTATATTCCCTATTGGGATTGTATATTCCATTTTTTATTGCAACGCTTTTAATCGATGTATCAAAAACCGTTCCATTTTCAAATTTTCCAATATAATCTACACAAACTGTTGTTCCATTTTTAACTACTGCATTGGATGCATTAGTGGTGCTCATACATCCAGACAATACCGTTAATAGAATTATTAAACTACCAAAAATAATAGATAGTTTTGTAAAATTAGATAATCTTAAATTTTTCATTGTTTCACCGATAAATAATCCAATATAGAAAATAAATAATAATTAATAAAATAATGTTTAATATATAGCTATTGTTTAAAAAATTAAAATAATATAAAATTAAAATTATTCTTTAACATCTACAACTTTTATTGTAAATATTAAATCCTTTCCTGCCAACTGGTGATTGAAGTCCAAAACTACTTCGTTATCTTTAACTTCAATAATTGTAGCTGGAACGCCACCTGCAAGGATTATCATGCCTTCTTCTGGTTTAAAGTCTGCTCCTTCGAATGCTTCTTTTGGAACTGTCTGAATTAATTTTTCATCTCTCTGTCCATAAGCTTTTTCTGCTGGGATATTTACTGTTTTTTCGTCCCCCACATTCATATCAAGAACTGCCTCTTCAAATCCTTCAATAAGTTGTCCTTCGCCAACTGTAAATTCCAAAGGTTCGTATGGTCTCTCAGGTGTGTAAATGCCTTCTTCCTTAGCAACACTTTCAATTGATGTATCGAAAACTTCTCCACTTTCTAATTTACCTATGTAATCAACTTTTACTTTATCGCCTTTTTTTACCAAAAAAATCACATCCTATGTTTTAATTTTTATAAAATTAATTAAATATAACATGTTATATATATTTTTTGTTTTTGTATATGATATAATAGTTATGATATTACGATGATTATGATTATGGTATAATTTAATTGATAATATAAATTATAAAATAATATTGGTGTTTAAATGTTTAGGAAAGTAGTTGTTGGCGGAACTTTTGATATACTTCACAAAGGTCATAAAAAACTTCTAAAATATGCCTCACAATTTGGAAAGTTATATGTGGGTATAACATCCGATAAATTTGCAAAAACATACAAAACCCATAACATAAATCCACTAAATATTAGATTAAAAAACTTAAAAAAATATCTTGACGGCAATAAAATTAATTACGAGATATTGGTTATAGACGACGCCTATGGGGATACCTTAAAAAAAGATTATGATATAATTGTAGTTACTCCTGAAACAGAAAAAAATGCTAAACGAATAAATGAAATAAGGGCAAAAAACAATCTAAAACCCCTTGAAATAATGGTTTATGATTATGTATTAAGTGAAGATAAAAAACCAATATCTACAACAAGGATAAGAAATAAGGAAATAGACGAAAAAGGAAGGTTGTTAAAAAATAAAAATATGGTGTAATACTATGGATATAATGATCATAATAGTTCTTTTAATATTAACAGGTTATCTATCAAAATACTTTAATATTCTAAAAGAGAGCGATAGGACAATACTCAACAATATTGTAGTATATATTGCAATGCCTTCAACCATATTTTTAACAATTATGAAAAATGTTTCACCTGTGGATTTACCTCAATTTTTAAAACTTCCTTTTTTGATATTTTTAGCATTTATCATTTGTGGGTTTATAGGATATCTTATTGGAAGATTCTTAAAACTAAATAAACAATCACTGGGGGGTCTAATATTAGTTTGTGCATTAGGAAATACTGGATTTTTAGGTTACCCTGTAATATATGGATTTTATGGAACAGAAGGACTTACAAGAGCAATATTTTGCGACATGGGGAGTGTTTTTGCCAGTTTATTAATTGGAACATACATCGGTATAAAATTTGGAAAAAATAAAAATAGCGATAAGTCCGTAATAAAAGAGCTCCTAAAATTTCCACCATTGATGACTGGTGTTATAAGTATAACTCTTGTATTTTTTGGATTATCCCTTGGTAATTTTCCAGAGTTTTTTATTAAAACGCTGAATTACCTGTCAAATGCCACAATACCTTTAATTATGCTATCCCTTGGATTGTCATTATCGCCGAGCTCTGCAAGATTCGGTGCTATTTATGGAGTAATAGCATCCATAGTTAGGATGGGAATCGCTCCGTTAATAGCCTTTATTCTTTCATCCATATTTTTAATAGGGGGATTGGATAAAAATGTTTTAATACTTGAATCTGCAATGCCCTCTGCAATGATGTCCTTGGTGTTCTCTGTGCTTTATGGACTGGATGTAAAACTCGTAGCTTCGGCATGTTTCATAACTACGGTGGTTTCTTTGATGGTGTTACCAATATTAAATAGTATATTGTAAAATAGATTGATAGGGAATGAATAGGTCAAGACATATGCAATAATAATATATATATTAAAACCATACCGTTATGACCAATTTATATAAATATTATTTTTATTTCTCTCTAATAATACAGCATCTACACTTAAATTTGTTTTATATATCTCGTTGGTAGTCAAATTTATACTGCATGTTGTAGTTAAGTTATATCCATTTCCTTTTAATGTTATATTTGTTCCATTAACTACCCATATTCCAGGTGGAGACTTTATATATACTAGCTTTTTAGAACCTGAATCTGCAACGGAAAGCATATCTATATTGGTTTTTAATTTAGATAATGCAGCATGACCTAAACTTGCAGATGATACCTCCACTGTTTTTTTATAACCATACATGCCTGAAGTCATTGTAGACACTATTACAACAACCAGTAGTGCTAAAAATAGTATGGAAAATTCCAAAGAAATTTGTCCCCTCATACCAAACACCTAATTATACTTTTTATCCCAATACATAACATATGCAAAATCTATTGGTTGTTTATCGGATGTTGTAAATACCATTGCAGGCACATCAAATAATTTTAAATTAATATCACTGCCAAAACTATCATCCATATTTGGAACTAATGCATCATCGACATTATACAAGTCGGGGTTTTGCTTGTAAGCCATTTTTTTATGCTTATTGATATATTCATTATATGAGCTCACCCAAACATCCACATCATATTTTCCAAGAATTTTGTTAAATTGATAATAGTCTTTCAAAACAAGTGGTGCTGGAACAATCATACTTATAACTTCGGAATTATCTGATTTTTTTATCGAACCTCTCACATAGAGTTTGAAATTATCAAGCATTATTCCTTTTTGATATATGGGAAATACCTGTTTTAAATTTAAAATCTTCGTAGTATCTACCAATGCTGGACCTGCAATATCGTAATTTACCTGAGATTCATCAATATTTAACGTATAATTTAAGATGCCTTCTCTACTTATTTTTACCGTGGTATATGGTGGAATCCAAAATCCCCTTTTTCCATTCAATATAGTATTGTAAAAAACCGCAGCATCGGGGTTATCCACAATATCGCCTGACAAACTCACTTTTAAAAAGTCGTTTGAGGATTTTAATGTTTTATCAGTGTAATCTATATTATCAGGCACAGCCACAAATACAGTATATGGATTGGAGTTGGTAATTTCACCAGTTAATGCCCAATACCCATCCATTGTAGCTATTGCTGTTTCTGCAAACCCGATTGGAACAATTGCAATAAAAAAAATTATGGGAATAATATATTTCATAACATCACCCTGCCTTTACAATATAGGCATTGCTACTTTTCAATGAAATAATTTTTGATATTGAATCTGATGGGATGGATAGTATTAACAGATATTTAACACTTCCATCAAATATCTGCGTATCTGACTGTATTTTGTTTAACTTTTCCCCATATCTACCAAATTTTTCATTAATTTTGTTATAATCTAGTTTATCAGCGGCTGTTGCATACAACACCCCTGGAAGATTGTTCAGAGAGTAGGATATGGATGAAGAACTTGAAGCCGATGTGGAATCCCCATTATCATTTAAATTACTTGAAACATCTCTTTTTTCTGAGTAGGATATATCTTTGAGTATGACATAAGAGGAATTAACTATTCCTTCAATAGGTTTTTTAGAAACATTGCTTTTATCATATATTAGTATTTTATCCCCTTCATAGGGTATCTTACCACACTGTATTGCGGATACAACAATTGTAACCCTATCAAAAGACACCGGTATTATTATTATATTTTTGAGCTCTGCCAAACTCAATCTTTTTACATACTCTGAGAGCTCCTCTCTTTTCATGAGTTTTTCCGTAGTTCCTATTTTAACGTTAAAATAATCTGCAAGAGATAGTTTATTAAATATATCGTTCAAATAATATTCTCTTGCATTTTCTTCAATATTGCTATTTTTAAGAATTTCATCAACTTCATTTCGCGATTTAGCAGAATTTATTCTATCAACCAATGATTTAGCATAGAAACTTCTATCGTAATATCTTCCATATGTGGTTTTTATTGAGGCAATCACATCTTCTTTATAAGATTTAAAAAGTATATAATTTTTTGCTCTGTTTACTATATCTTGTAATTCTTTACTGTTACTGGCTTCATTAATTTGTGAAATATATATGATTTTATTTGGGTCATTTGGATATTTGGAAAACATTTGATTTATACTATTTATTGCCATATTTTTGCTATTCTCAAAGGTTTTCATCTCTTGGATTTTATTTATCTCCATGTTTTTATATACTATATTTAATACGAGAAATATACCTATTGATATTATAATAATTAACGCATATTTTATATATTTACTTTTATCTCCGGATGTTCTTTTAGTTTTTGATTTCAATTTTTTTAATTTATTGCCAAAATCCTCATTAACCATGATATCTGCCCCTCCAAACATTGCATTAAATGGCGTGAAACAATACTAAGACATATATTAAAGACATATATTTTTAACAATATAATTTATAAATATATATTAATTGGCATTATTTATAAATATTTATTTATATTTAAAATGAATAATTATTGCAATAATAAATATTTAAAATCTCTGGAATTTCAAACTATGGAGGTAATCTGCCAAACTCATCAAATAGTCTTTATTTTTGATTCCATTTATCCATTTTTTTGGTATGTTGCCATAGCCATAATATGTGCCAGCAATAGCACCATACATACATCCCAAACTATCTGTATCCCCACCTGCATTAACTGCTTTAATCATTCCAGTTTTAAAATCATTTGTTAAATAGAATGTTAAAATAGCAGAAGGAACACATTCAATAGCATCCATTCCAGTTCCAAATAGTTCATACCCCTCTTCTATGGTTTTTATTTTTTTTATAATCAATATCTTTTCTGCAAATTCTTCTGAAATATCCTCTATAAATTCTGCAAGTTTTGATATAAAATTTTTAGAGTGATTACATCGAAAGGTTTTAACGGATTTAGATAATGAATTATTCATAGTTAAATTATTATTTAAACCCCATGAAACCAGAAAACCTATTGCAAGAGCTCCGGCTATTGCCTCGCTATTGTTATGGGTTATTTTGGATGCCTCGATTATAGCATTCTTTAATTTATAGGGGTTGTCATAATAAAAAATCCCTAAGGGAGATACCCTCATCGCCGCACCACAGGTTTTTGAATTTAAGCCATTATAATTTCCATTTATTAAACTCTCAATGGCTTTTTTACTTGTTGGTCCAATTCCAACAGGATTGTTCCTGTACCATTTTATGAGCTCCTTTATAAATAGATTTTTATCAAAGCCCTCTTTTGTTATTGACTTTATTAAACATATGGTTTGTTCCGTATCATCGGTATAATCTCCAGCATTTAATATATCTTTAAAATGGTTTTTAGGGGGCAAATAATCATCGATTATTCCGTAGTTCGATATTATTTCATTTTTCGTTAGCCCCTCAGATGGCATACCTAGTGCATCACCTATTGCAGTTCCAAATATACAACCTTGAATTTTAATTTTATATATATGGTCCTCATGCTCATAATTACCCATAAAAACACCTTAATATCACATTAGTTATATATGATATTAATATATAATTTAATTTAAAATAATTATTTTATTTATTTTATTTTAATTAATTTTAATTTATTATATTATTTTATATGGGTGATATATTGAGATACTTAGAGCTCTGCGACATTGAATATGCAAAAAATATAGTTAAAGAAGTTATTGAATCATATGAAAATGAAGAAGTTAATCTATTCAACTCAATAAATAGGATTTTAGCAGAGGACATAATTTCCAATGTTGATGTTCCACCATTTGATAGGTCTAAAATGGATGGATATGCTGTGAAATCTGAGGACACCTATAATGCAGAGGAAGATAGACCTATAACCTTAAAAATTGTAGATAGTATAAAGGCTGGAGAATTTTCAGATGTTGAAATTAAAAATGGAGAGTGCATAGAAATAGCCACCGGAGCTCCCATTCCAAAGGGGGCAAATGCTGTTGTTATGGTAGAATACACTGAAAAAGAAAATGATACTGTAAAAATATACAAGCCTGTTTCACCTCATGAAAATATCCAATACTGCGGTAGCGATATAATGGTAGGGGAGCTCATATTGAGAAAAAATACCATTCTTTCACCAAGGGATATAGGGGCATTATCTGCAATAGGAAGAAATAAAATAAAAGTTAAAAAGAAACTTAACATTGGGTTGATATCAACGGGAAACGAACTAATAAACCCTAATGAATCTCCAAAACCTTACAAAATTTATGATGTGAATACATACACCCTTGCATCTTCGATATTGGAAAAGGGATGGAATTTTAAATTCTATGGAATTGTTAAGGATAATAAAAAAGATTTAATGGAATCCATAAAAAATGCAATTGATGACGACAATGATATTGTAATATTAAGCGGTGGAACATCAGCAGGGGTTGGAGATTTAACTGCAAATGTAATAGAAGAACTTGGAGGAAGTGTTCTTATTCATGGGATAAAGATAAAGCCGGGGAAACCGACAATCATAGGAACTATAAAACATAAATCAACTTCTGGAAATAAAGAAAAACTAATTGTAGGTCTTCCGGGATATCCAACATCATGCCTAACAATTTTTGATGTTCTCTTTAATGAAAAGGGAAAGACCATAACAGGTCATTTCCCAATTAGATATATGTCCGCAAAGGGAAGGACAGAATACCTACCTGTGTCAATTATTAAAGGAAATGAGGGATATGTTGTTTATCCCATTACAAAGGGGAGCGGTGCTATTACATCCTTAACTTATGCGGATGGATATGTTGTTATAGACGAAAGTAAAGAAATATTAGAAGATGAAAATGTAGAGGTTCATTTATTTGGAAATATATTATTTGGATTAAATATAATAGGTAGTCATTGTGTGGGTATAGATGAGATACTTAGAAAAGGAAATATTTTTGCAAAGACGATAAATGTCGGCTCCCTTGGTGGATTGATGGCCATTAAAAGAGGGGAAGCAGATATTGCAGGCATCCACTTACTTGCAGATGATGGAGAATACAATATTCCTTTTATTCAAAAATATAAAGTTAAAAACGCTGTTCTTTGTAGGGGATATATTAGAAGGCAGGGTTTTATGTTTAAAAAGGAACTCGGCATAAATAGTATAAATGATATTGTGAAAAATATTAAAAAATACAAATTCATAAACAGAAATAAAGGAGCGGGGACAAGAATTTTATTTGATAAATTTTTAAAGGAAAATAATATTAATAAAAACGATATAAATGGCTATGAAATTGAGGCAAAAACTCACTCTGCTGTTGGTGCAGCTGTTGCCATGGGAAAAGTAGATATAGGTTTAGGCATTGAAACAATTGCTAAGAAATATAGGCTAAAATTTATACCCCTAGGGGATGAGAATTACGATTTCCTTATTAAATCAGAAAAGCTGGAAGACGAAGAAGTTAAAAGATTTATCGAAACTCTTAAAAAAGTTGAACTACCGTTTAAAAAACCTGAAAATTGTGGAGAGATTATATTTAAGTGCTAAATTTATAACTTCAAAATATCTCTCAAATCCATACCTCTCATTATCCTATTTTTTATTAAGTCCTCTTTCTCTTTTATTTTTTTAACATTTTCGATTACTTCATTTATTTTACTTCTTTCAATTACTGCAACACCGTTGCAATCTCCAACAATAATATCCCCTGGATTTATAAGCTCTCCCCCACATACGATGGGGACATTAATTTCTCCCATATCCAGCGGTTTTCCAGCATTTGGGACATTATATTTTGAAAATACTGGAAATTTTAAATTATTTATCTCTTCAACATCCCTTACACTTCCATCAATTACAACAGCTATTACTCCTTTTAACTTTGCATTTAAAGTTGCCAATCCGCCCCATATTGCAGTTTTTTCCCCTTCTGCATCAATCACTATTATTTTATTTCTCCCATAGCTTATTGCCTTCACAGTAGTTCCCCAGTCATTTGAAGTAGTTTTTACGGTAATAGCCTCTCCAAAAATAATTTTTTGATTCTTATTTATAGGTTTAATGTCCTTTAACACCTTTGCACCAGCATCACACAGGTTTGGAACCGACACTTCTTTTAAAAATCTCATAAACATCATTTGCAGTTTTTATTAAAAAAATAATATAATAATGGTTTTTATTATGCGTATGTGTTATAATTGCAATTTACTTATTTTTTCTTTTTTTCTTCAATTCCACAAGTTTTTTAACAGCATCCATATTTACATCTTCCTCAAATTCAATATATCCATTATCATGAGCTCTGTCGATGAATCCTTTTCCCCATTTATTTCTTACCAAAACTGTTGAGTATCCCTCAGGAGTTCCCACATTTCCCACCGATATATCGGATGTAATACCTGTGAAATCCCCACATACTTTGCATCCATCTCTTATAGCATGCTCCACATCTTTTAATTTAAACTCAACAGAATCTCCATTCATAAGTTTAATTACCAACTTACCTTTTTCTATATCCATCTTTTGAACTTCCCATGGATTTATATTGTTTTCTTCCAATATTGTCATCATCTTATCATAATCGTAGGTTTCAAAACAGAAAAGACCTATTTTTAACCTTATAGCATCTTTGAATGGCTTTAAAAGGTCATTATCTGATGCCATTATTTGATAAACTGCATTCATTACACATGGAGTTCCAACAACTGCTATTCTCTTTAATTTTTTAACCATTACTGCCTCTTTTAGTACTTTGAGTATTGGAACATTCCAGTTATATCTGCTTCCTGATGATTTAAGAACTTCCTCTTTTGATGTGGCCAAATAAGATTTTGGTTCCATTGTCCATTTATCTTCCATCATTACAATAGCTCCATCAATAAGATCTTCATCAAAGGCATTTGCTAAAATTGCAGTTACTACACCGCCACTTTGGGAATTTTTTATTTCAATTTTTGACTTTGCCTTTAATATTTTCAACGTTCTACCAATTCCCTTTTCAATTGGAGGAACAATAGTTTTCTCTGTTCTCGGGCAGGCATCATAACAGGCACCGCACGGAACATCGTAAAGGGTGACTTTGCAGAATTCAGCAGAAACAGGATGTTCTATTTCTTCCACAGGTGCTATAATACAGGCACATTCATCACATACAAATTTTACAGGGCTATCCTCTTTAAAGTATATATTATCCACAGGACAAACTGCAACACAGGCACCGCATCCAGAACATATATTCTTATCCCATACTTCCTCTTTTAAATTTAAGTATGATTTCATGATTCCACCGTTTTTTATTTCTTATTTCATATTTCTTACATTCTTATCATTATTCTTTTTCTTTCGCCTATTTATTTTTTTATTTTTTTCTATTTTCTCCATGTCTCTCTTTTTTATCTCAAATCAGGAGTGTATAATTTTCCAAACGGTCTTTTTGATATTGGAGCTATTTTAGTATATTCTGAATTTATCAATTTATTTTTTAATTCATCACTTAAACCAAATTCTTTGCAGAATTCCTCAATATATGGAGTAATTCTTTTCCTGTCCTCTTCTGTAAATTCCTTAATATCTGCAGCCACTCCAAGCTGTGATTCATCGATTTTTCCTCTAATATATATGCTTCCGCCATGAATACCTGTTCCAATCATTTTTCCTTTAATTTTACCTAAATCATTTCCTTTATTGTCAATATTTAATACAACTATGATTCCTCCTGCCATATACTCTCCTAAAAAGTCCTTAGCAGTTCTTCCAACAACCAATACAGGGAATTTATCCTTATATTCTTTCATGTGAATACCGCTTCTATACCCCACATTACCTCTTACAAATATTTTTCCTCCTCTCATTGAATGTCCTGTTACATCTCCTCCGCTTCCATGAATAATAATTTTACCATCATCCATGGTGTTTCCAGGTGCATGGTCTGTATTGCCATGAACTATAATTGTAGGACCATTCATGAACATTCCAAGGTCTCCACCAGGAACCCCATATATTTCAATAATTAAACCTTTTTTCTGAATTCCATTTCCTATAAATCTTTGACCTAAGACATTTTTTAAAATGATTTTTTTTACATTCGGGTTTTCATTTAGTATTTTGTGGATTTTTTCGTTTAATTCCCTATATTCAAGGTCTTTTGCATCCAATATCACTTCCATATTTTCTTTGACCTTTTCCATTTTTTCACCTTTATAACTCTAAACTAATAATGATAAATGGTCTTACAATCCTGCATGCTTAATTCCCAGTGCTTTTAACTCCACTTCGTTTAATCCTACACCTCTTAATCTATCTCTGTTTCCCCTCAAACTTTCAATAGAGTTAATTCCTGCTGCACCAAGCAATTCCTTAATTTCAAGAGTCCATGCTTTTATAAGGTTTGCAACCCTTTTAGAAGCTTCTTCAACATCCAATCTATTCACGAGTTCAGGTTTTTGGGTTGCTATACCCCAAGCACACTGTCCTGTGTAGCATCTTCCACATACCCTACATCCCATTGCTATCATTGCTGCTGTTCCAATATAGACGGCATCTGCACCAAGTGCTATTGATTTAAATACATCGGCGGAGTTTCTAATTCCTCCACTTGCTATAATACTTATTTCGTTTCTTACGCCTTCATCCCTCAATCTTTTATCAACTGCTGCAATAGCCATTTCAATAGGTATTCCAACATTGTCCCTAAATACCTTAGGAGCAGCTCCGGTTCCTCCTTTAAATCCATCGATTACAACTGCATCAGCATCGGATGTTGCTATACCATTTGCAATAGCTGCAACATTATGAACAGCAGCAATCTTAACAAATATTGGAACTTTCCATCTTGTAGCTTCTTTTAAACTTCTTACAAGCTGTGCTAAATCTTCAATAGAGTAAATATCGTGGTGCGGAGCTGGGGAAATAGCATCACTACCCTCTGGAATCATCCTTGTCATTGAAACCTCAGCGGATACTTTTTCTCCTGGAAGGTGTCCTCCAATTCCAGGTTTTGCTCCCTGGCCAATTTTTATCTCAATAGCTGCCCCTTTTGAAAGATAATCTTCATTAACTCCAAATCTACCACTTGCTATCTGTGTAATAATATGGTCTGCATAAGGATAAAGAGCTTTATGCAGTCCTCCTTCTCCTGTTCCCATAAATGTTCCACATTCTTTAACAGCCTTAGCCATGGCTTTATGGGCATTTAATGATAGAGCTCCATAAGACATATGGGCTATCATTATTGGTGTTTCCAACTTTAAGTTTGGAGCAATTTTGGTTTTTAATTTTGCCTTTTTAATTCTCTTGCCATCAATTTCTTCTTCAACAAAATCGAATTCTAATTTTTTAGGTTTTTTGCCTATATATGTTCTTAACTCCATAGGTTCTCTCAATGGGTCTATGGATGGATTTGTAACCTGACAAGCGTCTAAAACGATTTTATCGTAGTAAATAGGATATTCTTTTGCATTTCCCATACCACTTAACAATATACAACCTGTTCTGGATTGGTTTATTATATCTTCCCTTGCTTCTTTTGTCCATAATGGATGCTCTCTCCAACATATCGGGTTTTCATGAATTGTTATTGCATCCCTTGGACACATTGAAACACATCTTTGACATGCACCGCATCTATTTGAGTATGTTATAATTTTATTCCCCTCTCTTCTATAAACTCCCCATGAACATTCTTTTACACATCTCTCACACAACATACATCTATCGGGATTAACTTCAACTCTGTATTTTGGTGGAACTGTTGAAGGTATCATGATTTCACTCCTTTTTTTATTTTTATTCGTTATCGTATCAGAGCTCACACATGAGCGTAGAATATAAAACTCTAAGAGTTTTGTAAATCGTCTAATTAACCATTTAAAAAATAATTTAATTTTTAATTTAATTAATTTTATTTATTATTTTTAATATTTTTATTTTTCAATCCTTGCTATCACAGGCATTCCTGCGTCAGGCATCCACACCTTATCTAATTCAGGACATATTTTTCTTATAGCAGCCTCTTCACTGGATACAAATGCTAAATCATCTTTTTCAGCAGCAACAAGTGGTCTAAGTTTTATTCTATCTGTTAAACCTACCATGGCACTTTCCTTTTCAATATCTCCGTTCATAAACATCATTCCTTCATGGGTGCCAACAATTATTGCAAAAGGACCGTTTAATGTTGCACCGCCGTATGTCATCCTAATTGCCTCATGGATTTTTCTTTCCTCTTCTGGCATGTTGTCTATTTCCTTCCAGAATTTTGGAGATATGGCATTCAATGCATACTCAACAGGTAGTTTGTGTTTTCTTATCAATAAATCAAATATATATGCTACAACCTCTGTATCCGTTAGCATTCTGCATTTGTATCCGAAACTTTCAACATATCTTTTGTTTGTTCCGTAGCTTGTAATTTCTCCGTTATGGACTACTGACCAATTCAATAGGTTGAATGGGTGAGCTCCTCCCCACCACCCTCTTGTATTTGTGGGGTATCTCGCATGTGATAACCACATATATCCTTTATACTCATTTAGCTTGTAAAATTTCGCTACTTCCATTGGCCATCCTGATGCCTTAAATACCCCTAAGTTCTTACCACTTGAAAATACAAATGCCCCGTCTATTTTATCGTTAATTTCCATAACAATTTTTACCATGGTATCTTCTTCAATATCCCTGTATTTTTCATCAAAATCATAGAAGAATCTCCATGGTATATGCTCTTTTTCTAAGATTCCTTCTTTTGTTGGAATCTCCTCGTCTTTAAGGACATACCCATATTTTTCCAGTGTGTTTTTTACTTTTTCTCTTATTTCGTCGTAATTTGGTACATTATCCAAAAAAACATGTATGGCATAACTGTCTTTGAACTTTGGATATATACCATATCCTACATAACCTGAACCCTGTCCATTTCCTCTTTCTTTTAGGCTGTCCAGTGCTATGGCTATCCTATCTCCACTTATCAATCTTTTTTTTCTGCTCATAAAACCAATAATTCCGCACATGGTAATCCTCCATTTGAGTTATAAATATAAAAAAGTCATTTTATGTAGTTTATGTAGTTTATTAAATAATGTATTGAAAAATTTTAAAAATTTGAATAGATATATGGTCATCATTTTTATATATTTTACCATTTTATTAATGCATATTCTAATTTATCAGTATCAGTATGTTATAATATGTGAGAAATTATTCTTCCAATTCAACAGTTCCTACTCTAAATAATGCCTTTATTGGAATGCCATCTACTTCTTTTATTCCGCTTTTATCTATTATTACAACAGCTTTTTTTGGATTTCCAACATTTTTTAAATATTTTATAGTTTCTTTCATAGTATTTCCCGATGTCATCACATCATCCACAATTACAACATTTTTACCTTCGATGCTTGGATAGTTATGCCCTATAAATCCTGTGCTATTATTTTTACTATGAAGATGTTTTTTAGGGATATATATTGAGAAATTTTTATCCATCTCCTCAGATATCAATGTTGCCAATGGGACCCCTCCTGTGGAGATGCCCACAATAGCATCAAATTCCACATCCTTCAACATATCGCACATTATTAAAGCTATGTTTTTTAATCGCTTTGACGAAATCTTAACATTGTCCCATTCTACGAATATATCTATGTTTTTACCTTTTTCTTCAATCTGCTTTTCTGGTTTTTTTAAAAGTTTTTCACCATTTAACACTAAATAAAGTGCAGTATCCACGGATATATTCAATTCTTCTGCAATATCTGCGGTTGTAAAACCTACATCCCTTAATTTAAGTGCCTTTAGTATAAAATCTTTTTTCATGATATCACCATAATCTTTTTAGCCCATATACATTATATTTCATTATTTATTTAATTTTGTATTATTTTATTATATTATTATATTCATAATATTTAATGATTAAATTTTTTGATATCTACCGAAACTTTTATATATACTATTCACTATTATTCAAAACGTTCAAAAAATTTTGAACAAAATGAAAATATAAAATATATAATACCACATAGAAAACGGTGAGCCCATGGATGAATTAAAAAAAACAGTAATAGAATTATTTTCAGAGATTGCAAAAATTCACGGTCTTAGTAAGTCTGTTGGAGAAATTTATGCAGTAGTTTATTTGGCAGACAAACCCCTGTGCATAGATGACATAATGAATGAATTGGGAATAAGCAAGGGGAATGTTAGTATGAATTTAAACAAGCTTAAAAAATTGGGATTTATAAAAAAGGTATGGATTAAAGGAGAAAGAAAAAACTATTATGAATCAGTGGACGGCTTTTCTTCCTTCAAAGACATAGCAAAGAAGAAATATGATGTTATATCAAAAACCTGCGATAAATTGATAGAATTAAAAGAAAAATCTGATGAAGATGAAAAGGAGCTCATATCCAAAAAACTCAGTCATATTGAAAAAATGAGAGATTTGTCAAAAAAAGTATTGGATGTGCTTGAAAGTATAGATAAAAATGATAAATATTAGTTTTTTGGTGGTAAAATGCTTGAAAAAATTTTAAAAAAGACTGCCAATTTTTCAGAAAAAAAACCGTTTGTAATGGTAGCTATTGTTTTAATAATTACGATATTTGCGGGATTGGCAGCAACAAATATAAAAACTCAAACGGCATTTGAAAAAATGCTTCCACAAGACAGCCCAGTTATAAAAACATTATATGAAGTTAGGGACAATTTTGGAGGAACTGATGTAATTACAATTTGTATAAAATTAAAACCCTCAGATAGTCCAGATAAAGTGGAAGATATACGGGACCCCCGAGTTCTGAGTTATGTAAAATTTTTAGAAGAAAATTTAAATGGAATCGATGGGATTACGAAAATAAGTTCACCTGTGGACATAATATTTCAAAAAAATAATGGAAAAGTTCCTAATGATATAGATACTGTAAAGGAAATATACAATTCTCTCAATGACGAAGAAAAAAGTGAAGTTTTCAATCCAGAATATACTATGTTAATAATAAATGCATATACCGATGCAGGAGGAGACCAAAACAAACTTCTTAGAGTAATGGATGATGTACATGAAAGAATTAAAGATTCACCAACGCCCCCAGGAGTAGAGGTGGTATGCACGGGAACCCCCCCAATGCGTGAACTATTGTATAAACTTATGACGGAAAGTCAGTCCTTTACGACAATAATTGGTGGAATTGGAGTATTACTTATACTGTTTCTATATTTTAGAAAACCACTATCTACTATCATGCCACTTATCCCTGTGTTGATTGCAGTGATATGGACTGGTGGAGCTATGGGGATAATAGGAATCCCTTTGGATATGGCAACAGCAGGTATAGGTTCTTTACTTCTTGGTATGGGTATAGATTATGGAATTCACCTTATGCATAGGTACAATGAAGAAAGGAAAAACAATGTACCCATTGATAAAGCCATAGAAACAGCAGTTGTGAGCACAGGAACCGCAGTATTTGCCACAACAGCTACAACAGTGGTTGGTTTTCTTGCACTTGTGTTTGCCCCACTTCCTATGATGGCTAACTTGGGAAAGGTATGTGCATTGGGTATATTTTTCTGTATGATTTCTGTAATTGCACTACTTCCAGCAATGCTTATAATTGAAGAACGGTATATTATTCCATTTTTTAAAAAAACTAAATAATTCACTATAAAAAGGTGGAAATATGGATTTATCAAAAATAAAAGTAAAAATAAATATAAAAAAATTAAACATTAAAAAATATATTGCCATAACAGTATTTTCATCAATACTGATATCCTCAGTAATATCAGGTGTTTATGCATTGCAGGTTGATAATCCCCAGTATAAACCATTAAATATTCATCCAGGGGATGATGTGGATTTATGGTTTAAAATAACAAACAACAATTATAACAATAATGTAAAGAACATAAGAATAACAATTACGCCACATTATCCATTTGAAATAAAGCAGGTGAATTCCATAAAGGGAACCTATACAATATCTCATCTAAATCCTGGTGAAAGTGATACGGCATATTTTAAACTTCATGTAAATGAAAATGCACCATCAAGAGATTATAGAATCGATGTAAAAGTATCATACGATGAAGTTGAAAATGAAAATGGAGAGGATATAACTAGGCACTATGAATGGACAAAGCCATACTATTTACATGTATATGGAATAGCAAATTTTGAGATAAATGCAGAAAATATTACACTAACTCCTGCAAAGACAAAAATTATTCCTATTACACTATATAACAAAGGAACGGGAACTGCAAAGCAATGCACTCTTACGATAGGTGGAAATAATTGTATATCACCAATAGATACTACAAAATTCTATGTTGGGAGCATTGAAGCAAATGAAGGAAAAATTATAAATTTAAAATTATATGCAAATGAAAAAACACCCGAAGGAGCATATTTAATTCCTGCAACAGTATCATGGATAGATGAGGATGGAACACCAAAAACTGAAAATATAAACATTGGTCTCTTAGTTCAAGGGGATGTTTTATTGGGAATATCCAATGTAATTACAACTCCAAAAGAAATTAAACCAGGAGACACCTATGTAAGAATAGATACAACCATTACAAACAACGGACACGGTGAGGCAAAGGATATAAATGTCCATCTTAAAACCGAATATCCATTTAAAGACAGTTGGAGTAATGCAAACTATAAAGATATTGGAACACTATCAGGTAGTGAAAGTAAAGAGGTAAGTTTTACTATCGATGTGGATAAAAACGCACCACCTAAGCATTACAAGATTCCAATAGAAATAGAATATTTGGACATATTCAATAAAAAGCACAACATTACAAAAACAATCGATATATATATCAAACCTAAACCAATATTGGAAATTATCCCAAAAGAATATGATTTAAAAGCAGGAACTGAAAACACCCTATTAATTCATGTTAAAAACGCAGGAAATGAAAAAGCAGAATATGTAAAAATTACTGCAATTAAAAACTCAGCTCAACCATTTGACTACCCGACAAAAAGCGATACCGTAGGGACTTTAAAACCCGGGGAAAATGGAACCGGGGCTATTGTTATCGATGTGGATAAAAACGCAGTTGCTAAGGATTATATCATTACAGTTGAGATAAGGGCAGTTGGTGATAAAGATGAGGGGGACGATAATGTATATATCACCCAAAAATCCATAAAAGTTAAGGTTGAAAATAACTCCACAAGTTATTTGCCTTTTGGAATTGGATTGATGATTATTCTTGTGATTGTTGGATTATACTACTATAAGAGAAAAAATAAGGATGAATGATAAGAAGAATAAATAATAAATAAAAGTAATAAAATTAAAAAACTTTATTTTTCCCATTATTTTTTTATAAAAACATAACTTTTTTAAACTTCTTTTAATTATTTTTATTAGATTTTTATAAATTTATTCATTATTCATTTTATTAACATGGTGAAAGGATGAATCCCTACGATATAATGAAAGCTTCACAAATAGCTTGCTGTTTGGAAGTTAGCAGTTTTAAACCCGGAAATGTTCATAGAAACAGAGAATACGACGATATAAAATACCACCATTTTCTGAGCTCCGGCATAGCATTTGGAAATGTAGTTTATGAGGCATGTCAGGATAACAAAGATATTGGAAAATACATAAAATTGGCAGTAATTGAGTCAAAAAAATGGTCTCCAACTAATGCAAACTTAGGAATAATAATGTTGCATATACCTATTGCCATGAGCTCAGGGAAAATTGATGAATTTGATGAAAATACATTAAAAAAAGAAATAATATCCACAACAAAAAATACCACAGTAAATGATGCAGTGAATGTTTATGAGGCTATTGAAATAGCAATACCCAATATAAACCCACCAAAAGAAGGTCCCGACGCTCAGAAAAATGATGCAAAACAGGAACTCATAGAAAAAAATTTAACATTGTATGATGTTTTTAAAATATCTTCCACATGGGACAGCATTTCAAAGGAATGGGCAGAAGGATTTAATATATCATTTAAAGGATACAATCTATTAAATGAATATTATAACGAATACAACAACATAAATTTGGCAACAACAAAAACATTTTTAAGCATTTTATCCGAGCATCCAGATACTTTAATAGCCAGAAAAAAAGATTTGGATACCTCAAAAATGGTTTCAGAAATGGCAAAAAACATACTTGATGAAGGATTTAAAAAGGAAGATATTGAAGAGTTTGATAAATTCCTATCAAAAGAAGGAAACAAATTAAATCCAGGGACTACGGCGGATTTAGTGGCGTCTTCATTGATGATATTTTTATTGGATAGGATAGATAAAAATGATACTATATTGTGGTAAAAATAAATAATTAGTAAATTATATATGCAATCTATTTTAACTATTTTTAATTTAAAATTTTATAACGGTGATTAAATGAGCGAAGATAAGTATGAAAAAGTAATGGATTTAGCTAAAAGAAGAGGTTATCTATGGAGCTCCTTTGAAATATATGGTGGTATAGCAGGTTTTGTAGATTATGCACCACTTGGAACGATATTAAAAAACAATATAATTGACACATGGAGAAAGCACTATATCATAAACGAAGAATTTTACGAGATAGATAGCCCAACTATTACACCATACGAGGTTTTAAAAGCATCTGGACATGTTGATAACTTCACAGACCCGATGGTAGAATGTAAGGAATGTTTGGAATCATTCAGGGCAGACCACATTATTGAGGAAAATATTAACATAAACACCGAGGGAAAAACACTTGAAGAATTAAATGAGCTCATAAAAAAACACAATATAAGATGTCCAAAATGTGGTGGCGAATTTGGAGATGTTAAAAAATACAACTTAATGTTTTTGACTTCAATAGGTCCGGGAGGAAAGAGAACAGGATACATGAGACCAGAGACTGCTCAGGGAATATTCATCCAGTTTAAAAGATTGGCAAGTTTTTTCAGAAACAAACTTCCTTTTGGAGTGGCACAAATTGGTAAATCATACAGAAACGAAATTTCTCCAAGGCAGGGTGTTATTAGATTAAGGGAATTTACACAGGCTGAGGCAGAATTTTTCGTTCATCCTAAAATAAAGAACCATAAGAGATTTAAGGATGTGGAAAATGACATAATACCACTTCTTCCAGCAGATAGGCAAATGGATGAAACACTGAGCTCGGAGGAAAAAGTAGTAAATATGTCATTAAAAGATGCCGTGGAAAAAGGAATAATAAGGCATGAAACCATAGCATACTTTGTAGCAATTACAAAGAGATTTTTAATGGACATAGGTATCGATATAAACAGATTGAGATTCAGACAACACCTTCCAGATGAAATGGCACACTATGCAATTGACTGCTGGGATGCAGAAATATATACCGATAGATTTGGATGGATTGAGTGTGTAGGTATTGCAGATAGAACAGATTATGACTTAAAGGCACACATGAACCACAGTGGTGTGGATTTAAGTGTTTTCGTAGAATACGATAAACCAAAAGAAATTGAAACCTACGATATTGAATTAAACTATAAGGTCGTTGGAAAGGTATTCAAAAAAGATATGAAGCTCGTTGAAAATACCTTAAATAACATGGACAATAGCGAAATAGAAAAATTGGTAAAAGAGCTCAATGAAAATGGAAAATATATATTAACAATCGAAGATAAGGAGTTTGAGATACTAAACGACTATTTAAAAATAAATAAAACTAAAAAGAAAATCTCCGGAGAAAAAGTATTGCCTCATGTAATTGAACCATCCTATGGTATCGACAGAATTACCTACTGTCTTTTAGAGCATGCCTACAATGAGGAAGAGGATAGGACATATTTAAAGTTAAAACCAGAAGTAGCTCCTGTAAAAGTTGGAGTATTCCCATTGGTTAATAAACAGGGTATGCCAGAAATCGCCATGGAAATAAAGGATAACCTAAGAAAAAATGGGATAATTGCTGAATATGATGACAGCGGAGCAATTGGAAGAAGATATATGAGAATGGATGAAGTTGGAACTCCATTCTGCATTACTGTTGATGGTCAGACATTGGAGGATGGAACTATTACAATAAGACATAGAGATACAAGAGAACAGATAAGAATTAAAATTGATGAAGTTGTAGATTATATCAAAAGAAACATCTAAAATTAAAATACATCCGATATAAAAGTATTTTAAATAAGACTTTAAGTTAAATAACCTACCACCCACTTACATAAAATTTAATTTATTTTATAATCTTCTAAATTTTTTAATGCTGAATGGACGATACTGCTAGGTTCATCATTTAATTTCATGCTATATCTTGTAGATTTTGCCAAAACTTCTAGGTGCATCTGCCTCAAGACCTCGTTAATATCATGCCTATTTATTGAATATTCTAATGCTCCAAAGGCATTTAGTATATTTTCTCTGATGATATACTCAGGCATCTCTAATTTAGAGTTAAATTTGCACGCTTTAATAATTCCTGCGGCTATGGTGATGGCAAAATAATGTGTTATAATTGCAGTGGGTGACGATATATTAGATGATGCCATGCTACCTATATTTTCAGGCAAATTATTCTTAATCTGTTCTAAAAATTTTTCATATGGGGGGCATTTATTGGAATTCCCCCATATTCTTCAATTACATTCTTAAACGCCTTAATAGTATCCAATATAGCCTCGTTAAATACTCCCTCAGGAAGTTTAAATCTTTCATTTAATTTACATGCATCAATAATTCCTGCAACCATGATAGCAACAAAAGGACTGTTTATATCTGCAACAGAGGATGAAACATCAGCAGGAACCACATAAGCTTTTTTATTGGCACTTTCCGCCAGTTCAACACATTTTTTTATCTGCTCATCAGTGGCATAATTTGTTCCATCTGTTGAAGTTCCGCTTATCACATAATGGCTATGCTGTG